>JABDKZ010000176.1 GCA_013001935.1 Maribacter sp. | reverse complement strand
AGGGAACGGTTTCCGTATTTACCGGTGAAGTGGTTGATGAAATATAAATTCCTTTCGCATGTATTCATGCAAAATGTAACATGCCCAATAACCATTTTTCATGGAACAAATGATAGTGTTGTTCCTTATACATCGGGTAAACGGCTTTTTAATTCCCTCCCCCATAAAACCATCAAATTTTATACTATTGATCAAGGGGAGCACAATAACCTAATTAAATTTGAGACCTATTTAGAAGGTATTGAAGAAGTTTTGCAATAGGCTAGGTAAAGAGGTTGGAAGAGAGGTACCTGTCCCCGCGGTCACAAACAATCGAAACTATAGTGCCACTTGAAAGACTTTCTGCCAATTTTAAAGCTACAACAGCTGCACCTCCACTACTCATCCCTGAGAAAATACCTTCTTCCTTGGCCAGTCTTTTTGACATCCTCATGGCCTCATCAGCACTAACTTCAAATATTTGATCAACTTTATTGGCATCGAAAATTCTTGGAAGATAGGCTTTTGGCCATTTGCGAATACCAGGTATTTTTGACCCATCGGTAGGTTGTACACCAACTATTTGTACGGCCTTATTTTTTTCTTTTAAAAAGGTAGAGGTACCCATAATCGTACCTGTGGTTCCCATTGCCGATACAAAATGGCTTATTTCTTTTTGGGTGTCATTCCAAATTTCAGGCCCCGTGGTTTTGTAATGCGCTTTCCAATTATCTTCATTGGCAAATTGATCCAGCATAACGAAGCCCTCATCATGAACTTTGGCCGCTGCATAATCGCGTGCTCCTTCAATCCCAACATCAGTGGGCGTTAGCGTTACTTTGGCCCCATAAGCGCGCATAGTTTGAACGCGTTCCTTAGTCGAGTTTTCTGGCATTACCAGTTCAATATCCAGTCCAAATATTCCCGCTATCATTGCCAAGGCAATCCCTGTATTACCACTTGTCGCTTCTATAATCTTATCATTTTTTTTAATGCTCCCTTTTTCCAATCCAACTTTGATCATATTGAGAGCAGCCCGATCCTTAACGCTTCCTCCTGGGTTGTGTCCTTCTAGCTTAAAAAGAAGTTTAACCTTTGGATTTTTATTAAGGATCCTTGATTCAACTAAGGGGGTATGGCCAATTAAGTCTAGGATGGTTTTAGCCATTGGTTTCGGTTTTTATTTTAATTTCTGGAGTGTGAAAAACTGTTGAATTTGGAGGAACCGAAGAGGTTATCCAGGCATTTCCACCTATAACACTATTGGCACCTATTATCGTATCACCACCAAGAATGGTAGCACTGGCGTATATGGTAACATTGTCTTCGATAGTCGGGTGGCGCTTGGTCTGCTGCAAGTTCTTGGCAACATAAAGCGCACCTAAAGTAACCCCCTGATAAATTTTCACATTGTTCTTTATAATTGCCGATTCACCAATAACGACCCCGGTAGCGTGGTCTATAAAGAATGATTTTCCAATATGGGCACCTGGATTTATGTCTACTCCTGTTTTACTGTGGGCGTATTCTGTCATGAGCCTGGGGATTAGCGGCAATCCTTCTTTGTAAAGCTCATGTGCAAGTCTATAAATGGCAATGGCATAAAATCCTGGATACGCCATGTATACCTCTTCAATAGACATTGAAGCAGGGTCGCAATCTACAATGGCCTCGGCATCCAGGTTAAGACTTTCGAGTACCTTGGGTAAGGTTGCCAAGTAACGTTTCCAAACCTTAGCGCATGGTTTCTCAGTTTCCCAGCATGCCAAATTGATCAGCTCCTCAAAATCCCTTTCCAATTGTAAAAGATTTTCATCTACAGGGGTGTCAATATCAAAAAGCGTATAAAAAAGACGATTCGTAAATAACTCAACTTTTTCTTTTAAGGCAAACCTAAGATTAGGCTGCTTCTTATGCTGTTGAATTTTTCTTATTATTGATTGATGATCCATTTACCTATATTTCAATATCAAAATTAACTATATTTTTAAAAGGAGTTTACTCCATTTGGTTAACTTTAGCTTAAATAATCACAGTTAGGTCGTATGCAAAACCCAATAATTACAAAGGAAGTATTTCAGTTTTTGAGAGAATTGGAGAAAAACAATACTCGGGAATGGTTTACAGACAACAAACCACGGTTTAAAGAGATTGAAACAGGTGTTAAGGGCTTCTTTGCTGCTTTAATGGAACATATGAAGCAGCATGATGATATAGAAAAGATGAAAATGTTCCGTATTTATAGGGATGTTCGTTTCTCTAAGGATAAAAGCCCTTATAAATTGCACTTGGCAGGCTCCTATTCCAGGGCAGGAGCACGACTCAGGGGCGGTTATTATGTACATTTAAAACCTGGAGGTAGTTTTATAGCCACGGGGTTTTGGGACCCTAACAAAGAAGATTTATTGCGTATTCGCAAGGAATTAGAGTTGGATGCTGATGCATTCAGAAAAGTGATTTACGATAAAAAATTCAAGAAAATCTGGGGTGATTTAGAAGGTGATGAAGTCAAAACCGCACCCAAAGGATTTAATAAGGAGCATTCTAATATTGACCTGATTAAAAAGAAGCAGTTCATTTTTGTTCGTAAGTTTTCTGATATGGAAGTGCTATCAAAAGACTTCCTAGGATTGGTCGATGAATCTTTTAGAGCTATCAGGCCCTATTTTGATTTGATGAGCGAGATTCTTACTACTAATTTAAACGGAGAATCATTACTGGACTAAAGGATGGGGGCCGAATATCTGTATTTGGTTTTTTATTCTATCGATAACCATATTCATCATTCGTTTATTCAACGCTGAGGAATTCTTTATATAAATTTCGTACTCCTCAACGGTGAACTGACCTATAATCATTCCTTTAAGGGAATTCCTGAATTTTATGTCTTTCTGAATAGCATTTTCAATGTAAGCCAACTGGTTTTCAAGGCTTAGTTCGTAGTATTTGTTCTTGTGCTTGGTTATGTAATTTTGAAAAGCAGCAGCAAGTAACAGGTTTTGCAATTTAATGATGGGTCTTAACGTTCTATTCTGAAATTGCTCATCAAAACTCATTGAAGCGTTCACTTTTGCGGAAATTATTTGTGGACGAATTTGAAGAAGATTTTGGGACCTATCGTTCATAACCAGAAGTTTTTTTAAAGGTACTTGTTTACGTATTTCTTTAAAACCTGATAAACCTATAGTTTTTAAC
>JABDKZ010000164.1 GCA_013001935.1 Maribacter sp. | reverse complement strand
GACGGCATAATTAAACCAATACCCCCCTTGGAGGTCATACTACCAAAATCATAAAACAAATAACATGAAAAAAGTATTAGTATTAGTAATGCTTATGGCGGGGTTTACGGCCATGGCACAAAAAGGTGAAAGGGGACATAGGGGGGACTTCAAAGATCTGTCTGCCGAACAAATGGCTACCCTACACACGAAAAAAATGACACTGGACTTGGATTTAACAGAAGCCCAACAAAGCAAGATTAAAGCATTTCATCTAGAAAAATTTAAGAATCGCAAAGCTAAGATGGAAAAACGCCAAGCCCAAAAGGATACCTCAGAACGTCCAAAACTAACTTCTGATGAAAAGTACGCCCTTAGATTAGAACGTCTGGATGCTGCAATAGCCCACAAGGCTGAGCTTAAAAAAATACTTTCAACCGAGCAGTTCGAAAAATGGGAAAAGCACCATAAAAAGAGAGGGGAACATCATAAAGGCAAAGGACATCATTCCAAAGGGAAAAGAGGCAAGTAAGAATAAAAAAAAGGCGCAATAAGCGCCTTTTTTATTTTAAATCGTTGACGATTCGTTGTAAGGCGTTTATTGTAACATCTAAATCTTCATAAGAAAGTGCATCATTCAAGAAATAACTTTCAAAAGCACTGGGTGGCAAATAAATACCCTGGTCAAGCATGCCATGAAAAAACTTTTTAAAGATTTCATTATTTCCTTTGGCAGAAGATTCAAAATCTATAACAGCTGCTTCGGTAAAATGAACCGAGAGCATACTTCCGAAACGATTTATATGATGTGGAATTCCGTTTTCATTCAGGACTTTCCCCAATCCTTTATGCAGATAGGACGTCTTATCGCCCAAACTTCTATATATATCAGGGTTGTTGTTCAATTCGGTCAGCATAGCCAAACCTGCACTCATGGCCAAAGGATTTCCACTTAATGTCCCTGCCTGATAAACAGGTCCATCAGGAGCTAATTGATTCATAATATCCTCACGAGCGGCGAACGCCCCTACAGGCAGACCGCCACCAATTACCTTTCCAAAGGTCACAATATCCGCAGCTACACCTAATACCTCCTGTGCACCCCCTCTACCCAATCGAAAACCGGTCATTACCTCATCAAATATCAATAGTATATTCTCTTGGGTACAAAGCGCTCTGAGCCCTTTAATAAATTCTTCCGAAGGAACAATACAACCCATATTTCCTGCAACGGGCTCAATGATTACCGCTGCAATTTCGCCTTTGTTTGCCTTAGTCAAATCCCTTACACTTTCCAGATTATTGTAAGTGGCCAACAAGGTGTCTTTTGCGGTACCTTGAGTCACCCCTGGGCTGTTGGGACTACCAAAGGTCGCGGCACCACTACCGGCTTGGATCAAAAAGGAATCTGAGTGCCCGTGGTAACATCCCGCAAACTTTATAATTTTATCATTCCCGGTATATCCCCTGGCCAAACGTACCGCACTCATACAGGCCTCCGTACCGCTATTCACAAACCGAATCTTATCAATATGAGGTACCATTGAAACCGCAAGCTGGGCTAATTCTGTCTCAATCTCTGTGGGCATTCCGAATGAAGTTCCTTTTTTGGCTTTGTCAATAACCGCATTGACGACAGGATCGTGGGCATGACCTAAAATCAATGGGCCCCATGAAGCGATATAGTCAATGAGCTTATTGCCATCCTCATCGTATAAATAAGCCCCCTTAGCGCTTTTTACGAAAATGGGGTCACCTCCTACAGCCTTGAATGCACGAACTGGCGAATTTACGCCTCCCGGAATATATTTCTTAGCCTCAGCAAATAAGGCGCTACTTCTTTGATAGATCATTCTTATTTTTTGGATTGTGCGGTCTTAACGGTAAGCTCTTGCCCTATGGCCAAGTTATTCGAATTCATTTTATTTATTCTCTTTATCTCATCTACCGAAATAAAATACCGTCTTGAGATTGAATACAAGGTATCCCCTTTTCGCACCACATGTACTTTGCTAACGTACTTTTTAGGTTCAGCACTGGCAATGGCGCTATTTAACTTCACCCCCTTATCAAATCTATATAATCGATGTTTTTCAATAAGGTAAATTAATTTTTGTGGATATTTTTTATCTGTGGCGTAGCCCGCCTGACGTAAACCTTTGGCCCACCTTTTATAGTCATTGGCCTTATAGTTGAACAAAAAGGCATATCGCGCACGCGACGATAAAAATTCGCTATGATCACGGTACGAATACATGGGATGGTTATACTTTCTAAAACATTCGCCTTTTTCATCATCATCATGAAAATCATAATCGCCTTGCCAGCCCTTATGGCATTTTATTCCAAAATGATTATTGGTCCTTCTCGTTAAATCGCCCTTGCCCAGACCACTTTCCAACAGACCTTGGGCCAGGGTGATACTGGCAGGAATACCATAGGCCTTCATTTCATACTGGGCAATTTTTGAAAAGGTTGCGATATACTCATCTACCGATGAAATCGTGAATTTCTTAAACTTTCCAGTGTCTTCAGGAAGAGGATAAAGCCCTTTTGTTTCATACCTATTCTGATTGCCCCTTTTTTTCACAGCAACCGTTTTTTGTGCTGAACCTTTGGAATGGGTCGTTCTTTTCTTGGCCTTACAGCCAATAAAAACAACACTTAAAAGCGCAACAATTAGGAGTCTTTTTATCATAAATTGATCAATGGTAGGTTTTTCTTTTTTAATTTTTCGTTCATTCCTTTTATCCCCTGCAATCCACCAGTATGGATTACCAATAATTTAGTACCGGGTTTAAACTTATCTTTTTTGACCAGGTCCAATATTCCGAGCATCATTTTACCAGTATAAATTGGATCAAGTGGTATTTGGGTTTCTTTTTTAAAATCATTTATGAAGTTTATGAGTTTGGTCGAGACCTTTCCGTAACCTCCAAAATGATAATCCAATTGCAAATTCCATTGGTTGTTGGTGACAAAATTACTAATATCTTTTTTTAAAAATTCGCCTTTTAACGCCGGGAACCCTAATACTTTTTGATGTAAAGATACAGAATTGATTATTCCAGCAAGGGTTCCACCAGTTCCCACACTGCAACAAACCACATTAAAATCTTTATCTTCCTCCCTTAAAATCTCTTCACAGCCTTTAATGGCCAAATCATTTGTGCCTCCTTCAGGTAGCAAATAAAAATGCCCGAATTCGCTTTTGAGTTGTGCTATAAACTCAAGTGATTGCTTATTCCTATAATCGGATCTTGAAACAAACTTAAGCCTCATTCCAAGTTCCCTTGCCTTGGATAAAGTGGGGTTATCCATCCACTTATAGGCCAATTCCTCACCTCGTATAATGCCAATACTCTTCAGTTTATTTTCGTGTGCAGCACAAGCGGTAGCAAGAAGGTGGTTAGAAAAAGCCCCTCCAAAGGTCAGTAGCGTACCATATTGTACAATTTTGGCCTTTCTTATATTATACTTCAGTTTGCGATACTTATTTCCCGAGATCAATGGGTGTATTTTATCCTCTCTTTTGATAAAGAGCGATACTTTTTTTTCTGTTAATAAAGGAAGGTTTACTTTTTGATTTTCAGTCTGCACTTTCTAACTATTCAGTGCCAAAGGTATTTAATAAAGCCGAAAGCTGTTCGATTCTTGATGTAATCCAGGTCTTTTTCATTCTGATAAGCTTCACGCTCAAAACTTAGATTCTGATAGGCTTTGTACGTATCAAAATAATACAGTGACCTCAGCATCCATTCCAAAATATAGAAAACATAGAAGGCAACAATCAATAATTCTTTCTGCTGTTCAAGGTGTATTCTCTCATGGTTAATGAGAATAATATCCTCTTTCAATGAATCGTTCTTTAAAAATATGAAAGGCCATAATGAAAGACCTACATAGTTTTTGTAGAAGAAATGTTTAAAGATTAGAATCATAAACAGCTTTAAAACGATAGTAACCAAATATAATTGTTAAAATGCAATCCTAAATAATAAATGGGATTTGTTGCAAACAAAATCGTTCAATGAACCTTTCTTGTCAAATACCCTTTAAATAAAGGCTTTTGCCAAATATCTACTGGGTTTGTCAACAGAAAACCATTAATTTTGCTGTAGTAATCATATACTATACCGCGTTAAATGAAAAAAATAATCATACCCGAAGAGGGCGATTTCTATCTTTCCAAGGAGGGTTTTAGGGTATTTACAAAACAGTATCATTTAAAACGAGGTTATTGCTGTGAAAGTGGGTGTAGACATTGCCCGTACGGATATAATGTAAAGACCAATTCCCAATAAAAATAGAGTCTTTCGGCATGATTTTTGAGATATTAAAACAGACTAAATGCATTAATACCCAAAAAAAAACAGTTATGAAAACTATGAAAATTCTTGCACCTGCCGTCTTGTTTCTCCTTTTTTTGAGCTCCTGTACTTCGGTCCGTGTAGTATCCGATTATGACAAAGAGGCCAATTTTAACGCGTATAAAACATATGCCTTTTATAAGACAGGTATAGACAAGGCCCATATATCGGATCTTGATAAGAAAAGAATACTGAAGGCCATAGATGCAGATTTGCGTTTTAAAGGTTTGGTAAAATCGGAAGATCCTGATATTTTGGTTAGTATTTTCACTAAAGAACAAGAGCAGGTCGATGTGTACAACAATTATTGGGGCGGCATGTATGGCTGGGGCTGGAGTCCTTATTATTGGGGCGGTTATGGCTATGGTTATGGATGGGGTCCTGGTTGGGGATGGGGCGGTACTTCTGTAAGTACAAGCACTCAGGGTTCGCTTTATATTGATTTGATTGATACCAAAAACAAAGAATTGGTTTGGCAGGGCAAAGGGGTTGGCACATTGAGCTCTACTAAAAATATAGAAAAGCGGGAAGAACGTATTCGTGAATTTGTTACTAAAATACTGGAACAGTATCCTCCTGTAAATTCTTCAAAATAATATAAAACCGCCTTTACCGGCGGTTTTTTTATGCCTAAAATCTGAATTAAAATTCACTCTCATTTTCGTAACTTTATCTCATCCTTAAATAGATTTTCAAGTGTCTTACGAAAGTAATCCCATTTTAGACAAGCTGCCTCAGCACTTAAGTCAATATATTAAGCCGCAGGATTACAGCATGTATTCGGCCATTGATCAGGCCGTTTGGCGCTATGTAATGCGAAAAAATGTTGATTACTTAAGTAGAGTGGCGCATACTTCTTATGTTGAAGGCTTAAAAAAAACGGGGATTTCAATCGATACTATTCCCAATATGTACGGCATGAACCGTATTTTAAAGGATATTGGCTGGGCAGCGGTCGCTGTGGATGGTTTTATCCCACCTTCTGCCTTTATGGAATTTCAGGCCTATAATGTACTGGTTATAGCCTCGGATATTCGTCAATTGGAGCATATTGAATATACGCCCGCACCTGATATCATTCATGAGGGAGCGGGCCATGCCCCAATTATCGCCAATCCAGAATATGCGGAGTACTTAAGGCGTTTCGGTGAAATAGGTTGCAAGGCACTTTCAAACGCCAAGGATTTTGAATTGTATGAAGCGGTAAGGCACTTATCAATAATCAAGGAAGCCCATGGCACCAATGAACAGGAGATTGTGGCTGCGGAAAAACATATTGAAGAATTACAGCAAAATATGGGTGAACCCAGTGAAATAGCCCTTATTAGAAACCTACATTGGTGGACCGTGGAATACGGATTGATCGGCACCGTGGAAAATCCGAAGATCTATGGTGCTGGCCTTTTATCTTCTATTGGGGAAAGCCTTTGGTGCATGACCGACGAAGTAAAAAAAATACCCTATTCCATTGAGGCTGCCCATACCGCTTTTGATATTACCAAACCCCAACCCCAATTGTTCGTCACCCCTGACTTTGCATTTTTAAGTCAGGTTTTAGAGGAATTTGCAAATACCATGGCCTTACGTAAAGGAGGCTTAAGTGGCATCAAGAAATTGATCAATTCAAGGGAATTGGGCACCATAGAACTAAGTACCGGCCTGCAGATATCCGGGAATTTTGAAATGGTCATTGAACATGAAAACAAGGCTGTTTTCTTTCAAACCGTTGGTGCAACTGCACTCGCTTACCGCGAGAAAGAATTAGTAGGTCATGGCATTGAAAATCATGCCAATGGCTTTGGCTCACCTATCGGTAAACTCAAAGGAATAAATCTGGCCATTGAGGATATGAGCCCTCGCGACTTAAAAGCTTATAATATTTATGAGGGGGAAACCATTTCCCTTGAATTTGAGGGGAAGATCACAATAGAAGGTGAAATCATTACCGGTACTCGTAATCTAAGGGGCGAAATAATTCTTGTGACCTTTAAGAATTGTACGGTACGGCATGGAAACACTATCCTTTTTGAATCCAAAGATGAACTCTATAATATGGCCATTGGGCAAACTATTGTTTCTGCCTTTAATGGTCCTGCAGATTTAAGTAGTTTTAGTTTGGTTACCCATGAAATCAGTGAATCGACCATTAAACGCCAAAAAGATGTTCAAAAATTACATTTAGAACAGTTATATCAGCAAATAAGGGAATTTAGGGAAGGGCAAAACACTACGATTTCTCGCAATAAGGTCTTCAAGGAAGTTGCTTCCAAATATCCTACGGATTGGCTTCTATGTGTAGAACTTTACGAGTTGGCCAAGATGA
>JABDKZ010000147.1 GCA_013001935.1 Maribacter sp. | reverse complement strand
TTTTTAATTACGTAAAAGGAAAGTTCATTATTATTTTTTAATCAAAGCCTGTTTTATTCTTAACAACAAGCTATTTTTGCCAAATGGAAGAATGGTACCATTATCCTCTTTTGATTGTGGTTGGTTTCACGGTTGGTTTTATAAATACCATCGCTGGAGGCGCATCGTTGATATCGTTGCCTGTATTGATTTTTTTAGGATTGCCTCCTAGTGTAGCCAACGGCACCAATCGCGTTGCCATTGTTTTTCAAACGGCAATAGCAACAGCAGGATTCAAGAGTAAAGGCGTATCTACATTTCCTTTTAATATATACCTGGGAATATCGGCCTTGCTTGGGGCAATTATAGGGGCTCAGCTGGCAGTTGACATTAAAGGGGAAACCTTTAATAAGATACTGGCCATTATTATGATCGTTGTGGTATTGATTATAATTTTTAAACCCAAAATAAACCTATCGGAGCTTACGGAACGTACAACGGGAAAATATCTTTTGCTGTCAATAGTGGCGTTTTTCTTTATTGGTATTTATGGCGGTTTTATAAATGCGGGAATAGGTTTTGTAATCATACTTTTCCTTCATTATTTTAATCGTATGAACCTGGTACGGGTCAATGCCACAAAAGTAGTCTTGGTATTTATTTATACCCTTTCCGCTTTAATCGTTTTTGCCCTGAATGATAAGGTCAATTGGCAAGTGGGTGCTATTTTAGCATTGGGAAATGGGTTTGGAGCATGGGTATCAAGTCGGGTTTCAGTTAAAAAGGGAGACGGATTTATTAAGACCTTTCTGGTGGTAATGGTAGTTATCATGGCCATAAAACTTTGGTTTTTTGACTTATAAAAATATTGAATGAAAGTAATGAATGAAAAAAGTGTAGAATATTTAAAATGGCGCTATGCTGTGAAGAAATTCGATTCAAAGCGAATTTTGGCTAAAGAAAAGGTTGAGGGTTTAAAGCAGGCCTTTAATCTTACAGCAACATCCTATGGTTTGCAGCCCATAAAATTGCTTGTTCTGCAAAACAAAAAGATACAAAAGCAATTAATCCCTTGTTCGTATGGACAAAGTCAGGTTGAAAATGCATCGCATGTACTTGTGATTTGTATAGAAAATAAGATTGACAAAGCGTTTATAACCCAATATTTTAAACGGGTAAAGCATATTAGGGGAACAAGTGATGTCGTTTTAAAACCATTTAAGGAATCCCTTATAGCTGATTTTTCAAAAAAGGAAGCAAATGAAGTTCGGGCCTGGGCCACGAACCAAGCTTATTTGGCATTAGGTAACCTTTTATCTTTTTGTGCCTTGGAGGGCATTGATTCATGCCCCATGGAAGGTTTTATACCAGCGGAGTATGATAAAATATTAGGGCTTAGTGAGAAAGGCCTAACATCGGTTTTGGCTCTTCCCGTTGGATATAGGGCCGAGGATGACATGTTTTCCAAAATGGAAAAAGTAAGAAAGAGTATTGAGGATAGTATAATCGAAATTTTTGAATAAATTTTAATATTGATATTGTAATGCCTGGATTTGAACGTTTTGGTGAACAAGAAAAAAAAGAAGTACAGGATGTCTTGGACTCAGGTGTGCTAATGCGCTATGGTTTTGATGGTATGCGCAATGATCACTGGAAGGCAAAGGAGTTGGAAGCTGCTATTGCAACCCGCATGGAATGCAAGCATGCGCAATTGGTAAGCAGTGGTACTGCGGCTTTGACAATAGCTTTGGCCAGTGCCGGCATTGGCGCGGGAGACGAAGTAATCATTCCCACTTTTACCTTTGTGGCAAGTTTCGAAGCAATCTTAGCCCTAGGCGCCGTACCCATTCTGGTTGATGTGGATGATACATTAACATTAGACCCCATAGCTGTGACCCAAGCAATTACGAAAAACACCAAAGTCGTGATGCCGGTACATATGTGCGGTTCAATGGCGAATTTAAGGGCTTTAAAGGTTTTGTGTGAAAAACATGGATTATTGTTGTTGGAAGATGCCTGTCAGGCCATAGGTGGGAGTTACGAAGGCAAACCTTTGGGAAGCTATGGTGATTTGGGCTGTTTTTCATTTGATTATGTTAAAACCATTACCTGTGGCGAGGGCGGTGCCCTAATTACAAATAATGAAAAGTACTATACAAATGCCGATCATTATTCCGATCATGGGCATGATCATCTAGGTCAGGATAGGGGAGCGGAGAGTCATCCTTTTTTAGGATATAACTATCGCATATCTGAACTAAACGCAGCTGTAGGTCTTGCACAAATCAGAAGATTGGATGATTTCTTGTCAATTCAAGAACGTAATTATGCCATTTTAAGAACGGCTTTAGAGCCTATTGACGGTATAAAATTTAGAACGGTACCAGAGGGCGGGGTTGAGAATTATTCTTTTTTAAGCTTCTTTTTGCCAGATGAAACAAGGGCGAAGGCAGCACAAAAAGCCCTTTCCGAAGCGGGAATAGATGGCTGTTTTTATTGGTTTGACAATAATTGGCATTATTACCGTAAATGGGATCATTTAACCGGTCTAAAATCTTTGGGAAACCTCCCCCAGGAAGTAAAGGACAGATTGCCTGATTACAGCAAAGCCGATTTCTCAAAATCTGATCATTGGGTAGGTCGAACTATTTCTTGTCTGATAAAATTAAATTGGACTGAATCTGAAGTTCAAGATCGGGCAAAGACAATGGCAGCTGTGTTGCAAAAATTAGTATAAAGCCCTTTTAGTAGGTCACATATTCGACGATTTCCAAACCATAACCTACAATACCTACACGTTTGGCCTGTAAGGTATTGGTCAGCAGCCGTATTTTGGAAATATTCAGGTCGTGTAGAATTTGGGCCCCAACACCAAAATCCCGGGTATCCATATCAATTTTGGGAGCCTTATAAACACCTTTTGATTGTAAATCCTTCAATTCTGATAATCTGCTCAAAAGGTTAAGTGATTGGGATTCTTGGTTTATAAAAACAAATGCGGCATTGTCCTCACTATTAATGGCCCGGAACATATCCTCTAATTTCTTATCGGGATTATTGGTCAATGTGCCCAATATATCATTGTTTACTAGTGTAGAATTAATCCTGGTTAAAATTGTTTCACCTGAATTCCATTCACCTTTGGTTAGAGCAATATGTATTTGATCGTTAGTTGTTTGCTGATATGCCCGTAACCTGTAACTGCCAAATCTCGTTTCAATTGAAAAATCTTCCTTTTTAACAATTAGGGAATCATTTTCCATTCTATAGGCAACCAGATCTTCAAT
>JABDKZ010000123.1 GCA_013001935.1 Maribacter sp. | reverse complement strand
CTTTTGAAAAATCTGGAAAAGCCAGATTGGAGACCACATCATCTGGGATGTTGATCAAAAAAGAGTTGTCCAAAGGATACGGAATGTTCAAGGCCGCCAAAACATAACTTAAGCCTACAGTCAAGATAAGGATCCACATTGGTGCCGGTACTAAATGAAAATACTCATTTCTGATCTTTGAATAAAACACCATTATCAAAAGGCTAACAACACCGATTGCAGCGGCCACAGCTGATGAGATTTCAAAATTTTGAAAAAGCTCTAAAATTCCTGCCGGGATTCGCGCAAGCAAGCTAATGATACTGCCATTTTCATTGTTATGGCCAATCATGATATGAAATTGTTTAGCCAATATCCCTAAACCTATTGCCGCTAACATACCTTCAATGGCAGATGCTGGAAAGAAGTCTGCGAGACGTCCCATTTTTAAGAATCCCAAAAGTATCATTAGTAAGCCCGAGACCACTATGGCCGCCAATGTAAATAAATATCCTTGATACATATCGCCTTGCCCCAGAGTCGTTATAGCGCCAAGAAGCACAATGACCAATCCGTTACCCGGACCTGTAATGGTAACATGGGACCCACCTAATATTGAAGCAACGATGCCACCTACCACGGCAGCGATAATTCCGGAAATAGGCGGGGCTTCACTTGCCAGTGCCAAACCCAATCCAAGAGGAAGCGCAATCAAGGACACCACAAACCCAGAAAATATATTCTTGGGAAGTGCCTTTACAAAAGTCTGGGTTCGGTTGGTTTTTTCTGGCACGGCTTATCTTCGTATTATCAAAAGATCGGTTGGTAAATCAGACAGGATATGTTCAAGGTCATGCGGAAAAATCCGATCCAATAATCCAGTTTTGGTTGGTGCGTTCATAATTAAAAGGTCGGCCCTAACAACTTCAGCATAATGACCTATTGAATACCCTCTTTGCCCAAAAATACTTTGCGTTTTTACTTTTACTTTACTTGTTAAAGCCTTAGGTAGATCAGCAATCAGTTTACGCACCCGTGATTCCTCTCGGTGTGTAAGTTGTTCTTTTACGAGGTTTGCCTTTTTCAATGATCGGTCATCTTCTACGGTTACATGTATTTCACGCTGTAAAATCTCTTCAACAATGGTCAATTGCTGGGCTCCTAGAGCCTTGGCTACATAAAAGGCATCTGTTATTGCCAATGGGGTGTCGGGTGCGTCTAAGCCATTTACCACTATATTTTTACAAGGCACGCGTACTGCAGATGGCTTTATTAAAAGCAATACTGAACAACATACCTTTCTTGTAAGTTTACGGGCAATTGACCCCACATAAAACTGGAGCATATTTTCATGCTGCAATGCGCCAAGAATCAACAAGTCTATATGCTGGGAATCGCAAGCCTCAAGAATTACATCGTAAGGCTTCCCCTTTTTCCACTGTATATCTATTGACAGATCCTTATGTTCTATTTCATTGAGAATTTCGTTGATTTTCGTGGATTTATCCTCTGAGCGTTCCCCTACGTGCAACAAGATTAATTTAGCGTTAAAATAATGGGCAATACGCGCGGTCTCTAATACATTTACCTTAAGCGAAGGTGAAAATGCAAATCCAAATAATATGGTTTTAAAAGGATGTACATTGTTTTGCATGCTCAAGGATTAAAAAGTTCAAGATAACATAATAATAATAAAGGAAAATCCTAGCTGTACAAATTGTAAGAGTTGTAATAAAAGGGTATTTTTCAGAAAATATTTTTGCATTGTTAGAATTAGCTAGTATTGTTATATTGGGAATAATTGCACAATGGGTGGCTTGGCGTTTTAAGTTACCCGCGATTTTACCCCTTATTCTTATAGGGTTACTTGTGGGGCCTATTGCCACTAACTATACCGAGGATGGGGGCAAATTGATAGAGCCTATTTGGAACGGTAAGAATGGACTCTTCCCCGGAGAAGGGCTCTACTATTTTGTGTCTTTGGCCATAAGTATTATTCTATTTGAAGGAGGTTTAACACTGAAACGTTCTGAAATCAAGAATGTGGGACCTGTCATCACGAAATTGATAACGGTGGGTTCATTGGTTACTTTTTTTGGTGCTGGGTTGGCGGCGCACTATATTTTTCAATTGAGCTGGCAAATGTCATTTTTATTCTCTGCCTTAATTATTGTCACCGGGCCAACGGTAATAACCCCTATTTTAAGAAACATTCCATTAAAGCAAGATGTTTCTGCGGTATTGAAGTGGGAGGGTATTCTAATTGATCCGATCGGGGCCTTGGTTGCGGTATTGATATTTGAGTTTATCAGTGTTGGGGAAGGCCAAGCGTATACCATGACCGCATTAATTGAATTCGGAAAGATATTGCTTTTTGGGACCACTTTTGGTTTCACTTTTGCCCACGGACTTGCGTTTGCCATAAAGAAAAATTTTATCCCACACTTTTTGCTTAATGTGGTGTCCTTATCGGTAGTCTTATTGGTTTTTGTTGAGTCGGACATTTTTGCCCATGAGTCCGGACTATTGGCCGTTGTAGTTATGGGTATGGTGATGGGCAATATGGATTTACCCAATATAAAAGAGCTGTTGTACTTTAAGGAATCCTTGAGTGTACTTTTGATTTCCATTCTATTTATTTTATTGGCAGCCAATATCAATATGTCCGATTTAGAGTTGATCTATAATTGGAAAACGGCCGTCTTATTTGTGATTGTAGTCTTCGTTATCCGACCGCTTGGGGTGTTCCTCAGCGCTTCGCGTTCTAATCTTAAGTTCAATGAAAAGTTATTCATAGGTTGGGTGGGCCCAAGGGGTATTGTGGCTGCAGGTATCGCCTCACTTTTTGGCTCAAAATTGATGTCGAAGGGCGAAGTGGGGGCAGAATATATTACGCCGCTGGTTTTTATGATTGTTCTTGGCACCGTACTGCTTAATGCTACCACGGCAAGATATGTGGCTAAACTGGTTGGTGTATTTCTAAAAAAATCTGAGGGAATTCTTATTATCGGTGCCTCCCAAATATCAATCCTTATAGCTGAATATCTGCACAAGAATAACCGCCATGTGGTCTTGATAGATAACAATGAGTACCATATCAAAAATGCCAAGGAATTAGGATTGGAAGCTATTACCGCTGATATTTATTCAGACACACTCACCGATAATATAGAATTGAATGATGTAGGTTATTTAATGGCTTTGACGGGTAGTCCGGAGATAAATAATTACGCGATTAATAAATTCCGGAATCAATTTGGCGAAAATGGCTCATTTCGTCTTATTTCCTCCGATGAGATGAATGATCCTGCGAACAACCCCCGGGAAGGCTTGTTTTCGCATACCGATGATTTTATAAATTTGGTTGAGGCCGTGAGAAAATACCCCAAAGTTCATGAGATTGAACTTGAAGACCAATCGCATTACCACAGTCTTATTGAAATTACAAAAAATGACAAAAACATAATCCCCATATTCTTGAAAACCCATGATGAAGAACTTATGATAATGCCGTCTTACAGTAAGGAATTCAAGGACATAAAAAAAGGGGATAAACTTGTGTATCTTGGGAAGGCGCTCACAACTGGGGAACCGATCCTGCAACGGAATCGATAATGTTTAAAACCTTTAATCATTCAATTTCAACACCGCCATAAATGCCTGTTGGGGTATTTCTACATTGCCAACTTGGCGCATACGTTTTTTACCTTTTTTCTGCTTTTCCAATAGCT
>JABDKZ010000102.1 GCA_013001935.1 Maribacter sp. | reverse complement strand
ATATAACCCATTGCCCTGAATGTGGAACGCAACTGGTTCGCTCTGAAGGAGACGCCAAGCATTACTGTACTAATTTTTATGGTTGTCCTACCCAGATTACTGGACGAATACAGCATTTTATTTCCCGTAAGGCAATGGATATAGAAGGATTGGGTGGTGAAACGGTAGAATTGCTGTTCAAGGAGGGCCTCATTAGAAATTATGCCGACCTGTACATCTTGACCAAAGAACAGATTGTACCCTTGGAGCGCATGGCTGAAAAATCTGCCGAAAATTTGGTTAAAGGCGTGGCCGAATCGGTAAACATTCCCTTTGAACGGGTTTTATTCGCCTTAGGAATACGGTTTGTAGGTGAAACTGTTGCCAAGAAGCTGGCAAAAGCCTACAAGAATATAGATGCTTTAATGACCGCCTCAATCGATGATCTAAAGGCTGTAGATGAAATTGGGGAGCGCATCGCACAAAGTGTCATTGAGTTCTTTCAAAATGAAAGAAATCTGGATAGCATTGCGCGTTTGAAAAGTTATGGATTACAGTTTGAATTATCAAAGGATAAGCTTCTTAACCAAACGGAATTATTAAAAGGCAAAACTTTTGTTGTATCCGGTGTTTTTGAGACCATCAGCAGAAGTGAACTAAAAAAGTTAATTGAGGACAATGGAGCTAAGGTGGGGTCATCAATTTCCTCTAAAACATCGTTTTTAGTGGCTGGTGATAAAATGGGACCAAGCAAAAGATCAAAGGCCGAGAGTCTGGCAGTGCCCATAATATCTGAACGGGATTTTCTTGACATGCTGAACTAACTTTTGCAACTATGCTAACCAATACAACAAGACGTTTTTGGTATGCGCTTCTGTCCTCAGTAGCGTTCTTAGTGCGTTATAGGTATTTCAAAAAATGGTTTTGGGTTGTTGCTTTAATTCTGATCATAGGTTTTATAATTCCACAGCAAATGATTATTCCCGTTGGCGGAGCAACGGTCAACAGCTGGTCCAAAGATTCTTTTTGGGCCTATCCTTGGGGAGATTCAATAACACATAAGGGTATTGATATATTTGCTAATAAGGGGGCAGCTGTTGTATCATCTACCTATGGTATAGTGGTTTATACCCACGAAGGGGGTAAAGGCGGTAAATCGGTGATGATTTTAGGACCAAAATGGCGTTTTCATTATTATGCCCATTTAGATTCCTATGATGCATTTGCCTTTCAACCTGTGAAGAAGGGAACAGTTTTAGGCACCGTAGGTGATACAGGAAATGCCAAAGGTAAACCTCCACATCTCCACTATGCAATAACCACACCCTTTCCTTATCCCCATCTCTATGATTCAGAGTCGGTTCAAGGATGGAAAAAAATGTTTCATTTAAGTCCAGATACTTGGTTACGCTAAGTAAATTGCGTTTAATTTTGAAGACATCGTAAATAAATAGTAAATAAAGATGAGTTACTTTTTAATAGCCACCATTCTAGTTTTTCTTTCGGCCGTCTTTGGTTATATCAATGTACGTCTACTCAAATTGCCTAATACCATTGGTCTTATGGTTATTACAATAGTGTTCACGATAGGTGTTTTTATTTTGAGCTATTTTGATGACACCCTTTTGAATGCTGAAAAATACATCATCACCCATATCGATTTTAAGACGTTACTCTTGGATATAATGCTGAGCTTTTTACTTTTTGCAGGTGCGCTTCACACCAATTTCCAGCAATTACATGTTCAACGATGGCCTATTTTGGTGTTTTCAACTCTTGGGGTTTTGGTGTCCACATTTTTGGTAGGGACTTCTATATATTACCTATTAATGGTTTTCGGAATGGATGTAGCCTACGTTAATTGTCTCCTGTTTGGTGCATTGATTTCGCCTACTGATCCTATTGCCGTTCTTGGTATTTTAAAAAAAGCTGGAGTACCGAAGAAATTGGAAACAAAGATTGTTGGGGAATCGCTGTTTAATGATGGTGTCGGCGTAGTGGTCTTTTTGACCATTTTTCAATTTGCATCTTCAGGCGGCGAAAAGATTACTGCCATTGACGTACTCGAATTGTTTGGGATCGAGGTCATTGGTGGTATAGTCTTGGGATTGTTTTTAGGTTGGATTACATACCGTCTTATGAGATCAATAGATGATTATGATATCGAGGTAATCATAACATTGGCTACCGTTATGGTGGGAACCGTTCTTGCCCAAAAACTCCACCTTTCCGCTCCATTGGCGATGGTAGCTGCAGGCTTGGTGGTTGGTAATGATACTTTAAGGGAAAGTGCCATGTCTGAAATTACGGAAAACTATGTTGATAAATTTTGGGAATTGATAGACATTCTCCTGAATACCCTGCTGTTTGTCCTAATTGGCATGGAAATTTTAGTTTTGGCCTTTGAGTTTAATTATGTAATTGCAGGATTGTTGGCAATACCAGTAATTTTAATCTGCAGGTATTTTTCTTTACTGCTGCCAATTAAATTTTTTAAGGAAAAGTTGGATTTTGTGCCAGGCACTGATCTGATTATGACCTGGGGAGGCCTTAGAGGGGGTATTTCAATCGCTCTGGCCCTTGGACTTACCAATGAAATGCATAGGGATTTATTCTTAGTGATAACCTATATAGTAGTTGTATTCTCAATAATTGTACAGGGCTTAACGGTAAGCAAATTGGTTAAAAAGTTATCTTGATGATTCCGAAAGACTTCAATCAATTTCTCGAATCTTTAAGGAGTGATGACCCTCCTAATGAATGGCCGTT
>JABDKZ010000097.1 GCA_013001935.1 Maribacter sp. | reverse complement strand
CCTAGATACCGATATGGATGGTGTTGTAGATCAATTGGATCCCGCAAATACGGATCCCTGTATTCCTGACCCGAGCAGTGAATTTTGTGTGGCAACCGTTGACTTGGAAATCACAAAGACCACGGATGACGATTTCTTGAATATCAATGAGCAATTGACATTCACGATTACTGTGACCAATATTTCCGATATTATTGCAAGCTTGATTCAAGTAGAAGAAGTACTGGAAGCCATCGGTTTTGATTATATTTCCCATTTTACGGGTCCCGGTGATGGGGTGTATGATGAAGTTGTAGGACTATGGGATATTCCCATGTTAGCGCCCAATGAAAGTGCCACACTTGTTATTTTGGTCCAAGCGATGAACTTTGGGGTGTATGTAAATACGGCCACTATATTGGGGTCCTCCCCAATTGATAACATTCCGATCAACGATCAGGCGTCTGTTGAAGTAGAGGTTAACGAACGTAGCAATAACGAATGTGGTTTCCTCTTTAATCAGTTTTCGCCCAATGGGGATGGCACCAATGATTTCTTGGTTATAAATTGCATTACAAACCCAGAATACATTAATAATTCGTTGGAGATCTATGATCGCTACGGCAGTCAGGTATTTGCTGCAAGAGGATATGACAATACCTGGGATGGCACTAGAAACAATAATGTTTTGCCCAAAGGCACTTATTTCTATATTTTGGATTTAGGGGATGGATCTGAAATCATTAAAGGCTGGATCCAAATCATGAGATAATAAGAATATGATGTACAGAACTAAAAATTATACATATAGGAAGCACTTTATTGTCGCCATAATGACAATTTTCGTGTCTATGAGTATGGTTGGGCAGAAAGAGCCCCAATATACCCAATACATGTACAATATCGGAAGTTTCAATCCAGCTTACGTAGGTACCGTCGAAACACCAGAAATTGCGGGGCTTTATCGCGCTCAATGGATAGACATCCCGGGGGCGCCTAGGACCTTACGCTTTGGGGTGAACATTCCCTTCGCAAATGAAAAAACCGGTTTGGGATTCAATGTGGTAAGTGATCAATTAGGGCCTTTTACACAGACCTATGTAGATGTAGCCTATTCGTACCAGGTGAGTGTCTCGGACAATACCAAACTCTCTTTTGGGTTGGATGTTGGGGGCTCGTTTTTGAATGTTGATTTCAGCAAGGGGAACTTTGAAGTTGAAAATGAACCCCTGTTGAACGAACAGATCATCAATAAGTTTTATCCGACAATTGGTGCGGGTACGTTTCTATATTCCGAAGACTGGTATGTAGGTCTATCAATTCCAAATTTCTTAACCAATGGTATCTATAACGACGAGGTAGCTGTGCTGGTTGAAGATAAAGTACAGTTCAACTTTATTGGCGGATATGTTTTTGATCTGTCCATGGGGTTGAAATTCAAACCTGCAGTTATGCTAAATTACTTGCAAGGTTCGCCGGTAAACATGAATTTGTCCACAAATTTTCTTATAAATGATGTAGTTACCTTGGGTGCTTCCTATAGGGTCGATAATGCCCTAAGTGGTTTGGCAGGTTTTCAGATATCGAGTGCAATGTTCGTAGGATATTCGTATGATTATAGTACCACTAATCTTGCTCAATATAATCAAGGCTCACATGAGATAATACTTAAGTTTTATCTTGGTAAAGGTGGAAATAGTAGACAGCCTAAAGATAAAAATGCTAAGGGCAAGCCGAAACAAATCGACACACCAAGGTTCTTTTAAAATTAAACGCAAGGGTTAAAATGAAAACAAAGGCTTTATTATTATTCTGTTTTGCGCTGCTAGCGACATCATTCGCCCAAGAAAAAAAATCTAAGGCAGATGTTTTATACTATAGCTATGAGTATAAAAATGCAATTGCAGAGTATCAAAAAGAAATGGCAAACGCACCATTGAGGAATGGTCAGCTTTTAAATCTAGCCGATTCCTACTTTAAATTGGGCAACTATGACAATGCCTCAAAAATTTATTTAGAGGTACACAAAAAAAATGATACAACTTTATCTAGCAATCGGTTTAATAAAATGCTGCAAAGTTTGGCGAAGACTTCGAGCTTGGATAGGGTGAAATCTTTTTTCAACTCAAAGCGTACCTCTTTCGCTAAAGAACTGGTAGAAAACGCTGACTTTAATTATGAACTTTTGGGTTCCACTGCACCTGAGGATGAATATTTCCAGGCTTTTAACATTGGCGTGAACGGTCCGCAAGCAGATTTTGCCCCAAGCTTTTATAAGGAAAAGTTACTTTTTAGTACCTCAAGGATTCAGAAGTCAAAAAGCACCTATGAACCTTCTGGGGAGTCCTATATGGATATATATGTGGCTCGGATCGAGCCTGATGGCAGTATTTTTGGTGCCACTCCTTTTGAAGAAATTCCTAATTCACAATTTCATGAAGCTACGCCGTATTTTTCAGAGGAAATAGGAAAATTATTTTACATACTATCCAACACCCAAGAAGGTGAACTGCGTTTTGATGAGAATGGCAGAAATTCGTTGGCTATAGGCATGTCTGATTTCCGAGGCGAACTTCGCTTTCTTTTAAAGGATTTAAGTACCTCATTCTATTATCCTTTTTTCGATGCTAAGTCTTCTAAACTGTATTTCGCGGCCAATTTTGAGGATGGCTATGGCGGTACCGATATTTACTTTGTCTATACCAATAATGGACAAATCATGTCAGAGCCCACGAATTTGGGTCCTGGGGTTAATTCTCCCGGAAACGAAATTGCCCCGTATATTTTTGATAATAGCCTCTATTTTTCTTCAGATGTATTTTATGGAATCGGGGGAATGGATATTTACAAAACAAATATGTACGCCGATGGTTCATTTGGTATACCTATAAATCTTGGGAAAGGCATAAATACAGCATTTGATGACTTTGGCCTTATTCTAAGAGATAATGGCCCCGAAGGAATATTGGGCTACTTTGCTTCAAGCAGGACGGGCGGCAAGGGCAATGATGATATTTATGGTTTCAAAGTAAAAGAGGACTTGGGTTTAAAGACATTTTCCCTAAAAGGCCGAGTGGTGAACCTTAAATCCAACGATGGTATCTTAAAGGCGCAACTAAGGTTATTGGATAAAGATAGCGTGCTCATAAAAGAAGTATATTCAGATGATAATGGTGATTTTAGATTTGAGATTCCCTGGAAAGACCAGATTACTGTGGAGGCTACCAAGGATCATTATTCTATTTTTTCTGCTACATACAATGAAAGCGAATACGATACGGTACAGAAAGGTACTTTCATCATAGGACTTTCATCGATTGAAGATTTATTGACAGAAAAAGAAGGGAAACAGGTTGTGAAAATTCAAAAGTTCTATTTTGACAAAGGAAGAGCGGACATTACGCCCAAAATTCAGATTGAATTGGACAAGGTAGTTGACGCAGTACAACGCTTTCCTCAATTAAAACTTTCTATAGAATCGCATACGAATAGTAAGGGTAGTAGAAAGAGTAATAGTCAGCTTTCCCAAAGGCGTGCAGACGCCATTAAATCATATCTTACCAAAAATGGTCTTTCTTCTTCGAACATAACTTCAGTTGGTTTGGGCGAGGATAATCTGATTAATAAATGTGCAGATGGGGTCTACTGCCTAGAATTTCTGCACAATCAAAACGAACGAACGAATATTGTAGTTGCTAATTTTGAAGAACTTTAAACTTCAAGACTAATATTATTTATTATTTCGTTAAAAAATGACCATCCAGAAATAATATACCGAGAAAAACCCTAAGAAAAGTATCCCTAAATAGGTGAGCCACTGCAAGGTCTTTTTTGGTCTGAATTCTCCTGGTATTTCATAACTCATAACGTTTTTCAAGTTCATATAACCTATAATCGGAGCTACAACAAATGAAACAAAAGTGGCTAGTGCCACCAATTGCCCCATATTGGCACTAAAGGCGGCAATAACTAAAAAATTAACAATGGCCAATACGCTTACGCCTAAGGCAAAATAACCCTTTTTTCCTGTGAGTTTGGTTTTTGGGTAAAGTAGATCTATGATATCCAGGCTTACCCTGGCAACCGCATCATGGGCGGTCATGCACGTGCTGAACATAGTTGCAAAGGCTGAAATCGCTATAAATATATAGGCCCAAGGTCCTATATGCGTAGTGAAAAGTTGTACCACTTGATCCGCAAAAGTTACCGCATTGCCACTTAATTCGGTGTTGGTTCCGTATAACGTCATCCAACCAATAATCATAAAAAACAGGGCCAAAAGGGCCGTCAAAAAGTAGCCTACATTAAACTCTTGTAGTGATTCCTTTAAAGAAGGTTTTCTACCACTAGTTTGCCATTTTTCAATACTCCATAAACTGACCCAACTTGAAGCTTCAACGGTTGTTGGCATCCAACCCATCAATCCAATTAGGAACAGTATTCCCACTTCATTAAAAATGGGAGTTGGGGTATACCCTTCTAC
>JABDKZ010000093.1 GCA_013001935.1 Maribacter sp. | reverse complement strand
TATCTTCTAAAATACCACTGTCCCTTCTCGTTATCTGTAGGTTTTGACAAGGCAACAACACGCGAGGAACGAGGATTCAAGTGCTCTATGAAGCGCTTTATGCATCCGCCTTTACCAGCAGCATCCCTGCCTTCAAATAAAACAGCCACGCGCAAGTTGTTATTTGTAATCCACTGTTGCAAATTAACCAGTTCGCTTTGAAGCTTGCTTAATTCGATTTCGTATTTCAAGTTTTTTACAACCTTTTCAACATCGATATTCTTTTCCTGTGCAAGCTTAACTAATTGTTTCCTAGTCTTTGTTTTTAAAAAATCTTCAGCAGTATATTCCATTGGTTATTTCATAATTCATTAAAAATACAAATTTGCGCAGAGCATAAATTTGACAATTGTCATGTTTTGTAAACTCAGAGCAAATTAAAATATTCGTTTGAAACTTTTTGTGATTAATTAAAAGGGCCAACCATTATATGTGCCCTATGGGTGCCGGGGTCCATGAGCCAAGGCATTCCTTTCGCATGGGGCTTAATTGGTAAGCCCGTAGATTCGGGTGTAGCGAACGGCGTATAAATAACATATCTGAACTGCCCGTCCTTTAGTTCTCCGGTAGATTTGTCATAATTTTCATCCTTTCCATAATATATATAGGTCATGCTAGGTTCTTTGGGCATGCGTATTTTTCCAGAGGCAACTTCCGCTCCTCGAATTTCGCGTTTTTCTTTAAAATTCTTGCCTTCGGCCGCAAGTTCACGACCACGGGCCATGAAGGGTTCGAGTTTTTTGGAATAACAGGAAACGCTAATTCCCTCCTTATTGGGATCATCACCAATACAAACCAAGTTATTGCTACCGTCGCGCAACACCACAATTTTACCGGCTGCATTATATCCGTATACCATTGCACCATCTTTATCGGCATCTGGCGCAGGTAAAACGGCCGTTTTAATTTGGATATCATTAGAGAGTATGACCCCGGTATTTTGACCAAAACCCACTGTACATACAAGGAGTAAAAAAAATGTAGAAACTGTTTTCATTGTCATCGTATTTTCATAAAGATAGAAATTCAGATTGTAAAATAACAGCGTTGAAAGCCGCTAATTACATTCCAACGCGAATATATCCTCATCATCCTTAGTCCACTGTGAAGGTATATCATTGAACATTTCAGCATTTACCTTAATACAAGTAAGGGGGTTATTCTCAATTGCAAAGGTGTTTAACTGAATGCTACTGGCAACAGAAGAGATGTCTATGGAGGTTAATGAATTATTTACCAAGCTTAGTAATTGCAACAAGGAATTATCTGTTAGATCAACTTCTGTAAGCTGATTGTCAGACAGCTCTAACTTCTCAAGAATAGTTAAATTGGAAAGCGTTACGTTAGTAAGCATATTATTTTCAGCAAATACAAATTTGAGGAGTGGATTTTGAGACACATCCAGAGAGGTTAGTAAATTATCATTCACCCACAAGTTCTCTAATTTCGGGAAATCTTCCAGTCCCGTAAGGTCAGAAATACTTTTATCGTTCATAACCAGTGAAGTCACCAATTCAATATCCTTTGTAAGTACTGAGCCATCCTCAACATCATCAAAATTCAATTCGATCAAAGCCCGTTCAAATGCCTCATCGGGTATGGCCGTCCTTGGCTGTTGAAGCATTGTTTCTTCGATCTCATCACTTGAATCATTTGAGTCGCTGGAACAATTGCTTAGTACGCAGATGAAACATAAATAAAGTAATACGCGAGTCTTTTTCATTTTTTTCTTTCAAATATAATGTAACAGACCATAAATGTGCGTGGCATTAACTTTTTGACAACAAAATGCCTAATTACCGTAAACTGGCCAAACTTTTCTCGAGGGTAAGAATCTTTTCCTCTGCATCGGCCTGTTTTTTACGTTCTATCGCAATTACCTTTTCAGGCGCGTTGTCAACAAAACGTTCGTTAGACAATTTCTTTTGAACCGATTGTAAAAAGCCTTTAGTATATTGTAGTTCTTCTTGGATTTTTTTTATTTCTACCTCAATATCAACCGCACCACTGATCGGAATAAAATATTCGTTACTTCCAACTCGAAATGTCAGTGCACCCTCAATAGCGGTATTTATATAAGAAATAGAGGAAACGTTGGCCAGCTTTTTTATAACCACATCCCAATCCTTAGCATTCTTTTTAGTATTCAAGACTGAAAGTTCCAAACTTTCTTTCATGGGGATATTCTTTTCCTTCCGAATGGTACGAATGCCTGAAATGACCTCAGCAGCGAACTCGAATTGTGGTATCAGATTTGATTTAACCTCATTTATTTTTGGCCATGATGAAATAACCAAGGCTTCATCTTTGGTTCGGGTTTCAATGCGTTGCCAAATCTCTTCAGATAAAAATGGCATAAAAGGATGTAATAATTTTAAATTTTCCTCAAATATCTTGATTAACTCGTTATAGGTTATGCGATCTATCGGTTTTTGGTAGGCTGGTTTTACAATCTCAAGCAACCATGAACTGTAATCGTCCCAAACCAGTTTATATATGGCCATTAAAGCGTCCGAAATTCGGAATTTGCTAAAGTGATCTTCAATTTGTTGTAGCACTTCATTGAACTTCGCTCTGTACCATTCAATTCCTAATTTAGAAGCTTCTGGTTGGGGTAAATCTGCCACTTCCCAACCATTCACCAAACGAAAACCATTCCAAATTTTGTTAGCAAAGTTCTTTCCTTGTTGGCAAAGGTCTTCATCGAATAACAAGTCGTTGCCTGCCGCAGAGCTCAATAATAATCCAACTCGAACCCCATCTGCACCATAATTTTCAATCAATTGTAACGCGTCAGGGGAATTGCCCAAGGATTTTGACATTTTTCGTCTTTGCTTATCCCGAACAATTCCTGTAAAATATACATTATCAAATGGTTTTTCATTTCGGAATTCGTATCCAGCAACTATCATTCGCGCTACCCAGAAAAATAGGATGTCAGGAGCCGTGACCAAATCATTGGTAGGATAATAGTATTTAATGTCTTCATTATCTGGCTCCAATATCCCATTAAACACCGTCATTGGCCATAGCCAAGAGGAAAACCAAGTATCGACCACATCAGCGTCCTGTCGTAAATCCTCTATTTTCAAATTGGGATTTTTGGATTTTTCTATTGCCATTTCAAAAGCTTCTTCTTTTGATGCAGCAACAACCATATCATCCTGAGCATCGCCATAATAGTAGGCGGGTATCTGTTGGCCCCACCACAATTGCCGTGAAATGTTCCAATCACGAATGTTTTCCATCCAATGACGATATGTATTTTCGAACTTTTTAGGGAAGAAATTAATCTCGTTTGTTTCAAGTACTGCCTTTATAGCAGGCCTTGCCAGCTCTTCCATTTTTAAAAACCATTGTTCTGATAATCTAGGCTCAATAACCGCCTTGGTCCTTTCTGAGGTACCTACTTTATTGATATAATTTTCAGTCTTTAGTAAAAACCCCTTAGCCTCAAGTTCTTTATTGATTTCCTTACGAACAACAAATCGATCCTTACCTTCATAATGTAGACCAAAACTATTAAGCGTTGCATCGGCATTAAAAATATCAATGGTATCCAAATCATGCTTTTCCCCTAATGCCTTGTCATTGATATCATGCGCGGGGGTTACTTTAAGACATCCTGTACCAAACTCAATATCAACATAATCGTCCTCGATAATGGGAATAACCCTATTACAAATTGGGACAATCGCCTTTTTGCCCTTTAAATGCTTGTACCGATCATCTTTAGGGTTAATGCAAATCGCGGTATCACCCAAAATAGTTTCAGGTCGCGTGGTTGCGAT
>JABDKZ010000083.1 GCA_013001935.1 Maribacter sp. | reverse complement strand
CTTATAATCTCTTCGGCTGAGGTGTTTGCGAAATAGGACTGGGCAGTATCGATAAAGTTTTCTGATGAAATTTGGCCCACTTCATACGCATCACTCAGTGCTATCAATTCGGGTGTCAATGCAGGATGGCCATACTTTTGTATTTCACGAATGATAATCCCCTTGTCCAAATTAATGAAGATATCGCCAAAGTCGAATATGATATTCTTAATCATTCTGATAAATCGTTAGTATATCTGCCACAACTCCAATCTTTTGGGTTGTATTTCCATTAAATTCAGGGGCTTTCAGGCCATCGCCCAAATTGGCACTGCCTTGAACCACACGAGCTTCGTCCCACAATTCTGCATCGATAAATGACTGCAACGTTTTGGCTCCTCCTTCAATCAAAAGGCTCATGATATTATGCTTATGCAAGGCATCACAAATTTGTTGTGCTCTGATTTTAGTGAAATCCATGAGCTCATAATCTATCCCGTTCATCCATTGCGATTTATCCTCGACTGCTGTGAAAATAATTGTTTTCTGACTTTGGTCAAGAATATGATGATTTCCCTTAAAAGTTAGTTCTTTGTCAATGACAATCCTAATGGGGGATTTTCCGAACCATTGTCGAACATTCAGTTTGGGGTTATCATCTATAACAGTGCGCATGCCAATTAATACTGCCTGTTCTTGACTACGCCATTTATGTACCAACTGTCTTGAATATTTGTTGGAAATCCAATAAGGTTGGATTTTGATACCTCTTTTATTTTTTTCTGGCGCTATATAGCCATCATTGGATTGGGCCCATTTCAAGATAATATAAGGCCTTTGTTTTTGATGAAAAGTAAGAAACCTTCTATGATGTTCCATACACGCTTTCTCTAGGACACCAATAACCACCGTACAGCCAGAATTTTTTAATTGTTTTACTCCTTTACCAGCCACTTTATCATGTGGGTCCAAAATACCAATGACTACCTTGGGAATCTTGTATTTTAAGATCAAATCGGCACAGGGAGGAGTCTTCCCATGGTGCGAACAGGGTTCCAAGGTAACGTAAAGTATCGCTTCTGATAATAACCTCTTGTCCTTGACAGAATTAATTGCATTGACTTCTGCATGCGATCCGCCATAAGCGCTGGTATAACCTTCACCAATTATACAATTGTCATGTACAATCACGGAACCAACCGCTGGATTGGGGGCTGCGGACCCCAGTCCGTTTTTTGCCAATTGTAAGGCCCGTTCCATATATTTAGGGTCGAATGACATTTATTTTGGAATTATTTCTTCGCTATGGTCAGATTAATCGTATCTATACCTGCTTTCGAAACTCCGATATTGGAAATTCCGATAAATTCAGGTTTTTTATTGAAATTACACCCAGGGGAAATCATACATAACATCAAGACCGAAAATGCTCTTTTCATTTATTATAAAAGTTTATTTCATGTATCTTCACTCCGCTAAAATAGGACTTTAAATCATATGGGTTTTACAAAATATGTAAGCGTTAATTATCCGGACATTGCCGCTCATTATTCACATCTGATTTGGATGCTGAAACAACTATGAATATGCTTTTGAAGGAAATCAGAAATATTTACCATAGCGAGCTTGATTCTATATATTCAAAAGATGAAGTTGATAGCTTTTTCTATCTTGTGATTGAGCATTATTTGGACTTAGAGCGCTTTATTTTGGCAATAGAACCCCTTATCACTGTAACTAAGACCGAGGAACAACCCTTGTTTGAGGTATTGGGACAATTGAAGTTGGAACGGCCCATACAATATATATTAGGCAGCACACAATTCATGGAGTTGGAATTAATGGTAAACGAAAATGTCCTGATTCCCAGACCAGAAACAGAGGAGTTGGTGCGTTGGATTATTGATGATTCCGAGGCGTTGGGAATTAATGAAATTAATGTGTTGGATATTGGAACGGGAAGCGGATGCATAGCCATAGCGATGGCAAAATATTTGAAGAATTCCAAAGTAAAAGCGCTTGACATTTCAGATAAAGCATTAGAAGTTGCAAAGCAAAATGCTTCGTTGAATAAGGTGAATGTTGAATTCATTCAGGCCAATATATTGAATGGGAAAATATTGAAAGAAAAATACAATATAATTGTTTCTAACCCTCCATATGTTAGGAAGTTAGAAAAAAGTAAGATGAAGCCAAACGTAAGTGAAAACGAACCTGATGTAGCATTGTTCGTTGAAGACAATGACCCTTTGATTTTTTATCAAAAAATTGTTGAATTTGCCAAATCAAACCTAAAAAAAGGCGGTTGGTTATATTTTGAAATAAATCAATATTTGGGATCACAAACAAAAGAACTTTTAGCGGAGGACTTCTGTGAAGTAGAATTACGAAAAGATATGTTCGGGAATGACCGATTATTGAAAGGCAAATTAAAATATTGAAGCATTGTAGCAATGAAAAGCATAGTTGTATTTTGTGGGAGTAGTGAAGGTAACGACCCGGATATTTTGTATGCCGCACATAAATTAGGGTATGTTTTGGCTAAACGAGGCATTACTTTGATCTATGGGGCATCCAAAATAGGAGTGATGGGTAAAGTTGCTCAAGGTTCCTTGGAAAATGATGGTAAGGTTATTGGAATTATCCCTGAGTTTTTAAAGTTTAAAGAAGTTTGTCATACCGGTTTAACAGAATTGATTGTAACTGAGAACATGCATGAGCGAAAATTGCGAATGCATGAACTGTCTGATGGCATAATTACACTTCCTGGAGGCTATGGAACTTTGGAAGAGTTATTCGAAATGATCACTTGGGCGCAATTGGGTCTTCATCAGAAGCCAATAGGTATCCTAAACACCAGCGGCTTTTATGACGATTTGTTGAAGATGCTACGCAAAATGGTTGCTCAGGGATTCCTTAAAATAGAAAACTATAGCATGTTATTAGTCGATGACACCGTTGAAGGGCTTTTAGAACAGATGAAAGAATATGAGCCCATTACATTGCCAAAGTGGATCAAAAAAGACCAAGTATAAATGATTATAAAGGAAAAGATAGAGGAGTTACGTCGAGAATTACGAGCACATAACCACAATTACTATGTGCTCGACAATCCTACGATATCAGATTATGAATTTGATATGAAACTTAAGGAACTGCAACTTCTGGAGTCCAAGTATCCTGAGTTTTATGATGCCACCTCCCCAACGCTGCGCGTTGGTGGTGCTATTACCAAGAGTTTTAATACCATTGTGCATGAACATCGTATGTATTCATTGGATAATTCATATTCAAAGGAGGATTTGGAGGATTGGGAAAAACGTATACAAAAAATTCTTGGCGATGCCGAGGTATCATTTACTTGCGAACTAAAATACGATGGTGCTTCAATAAGCTTAACCTACGAGAATGGGCAATTGGTAAAGGCCGTTACAAGAGGTGACGGATTTCAAGGCGATGAGGTCACTACGAATATAAAGACAATCCGTTCGGTACCCTTGCAACTAAAGGGTGATTATCCCCCAAAATTTGATATTCGTGGTGAAATAATTTTACCCTTGGAAGGGTTTAACAAAATGAATGAAGAAAGGATAGCAGCCGGGGAAGATCCTTATATGAATCCCAGAAATACAGCCTCTGGAAGTTTAAAATTACAGGATAGCGCTGCCGTAGCACAGCGGCCCTTAGATTGTTTGTTATATGGCATTGTTGGTCCTAATACCGGTATTTCATCACAATTTCAAATGCTTGAAAGGGCCCGGGATTGGGGTTTTAAAGTGCCTACCATTGCCAAATTATGTAAAACAACCACCGAGGTCTTAGACTTTATTGATTATTGGGATGTTCATCGGCACAAATTGCCCTATGAGACAGACGGGGTTGTAATAAAAGTAAACAGTCTTCAGCATCAGGATGAATTGGGATATACAGCCAAATCTCCCCGGTGGGCAATGGCCTACAAATTTAAGGCGGAACAGGTGTCAACGGTATTAAACGAAATCACCTATCAGGTGGGTCGTACA
>JABDKZ010000082.1 GCA_013001935.1 Maribacter sp. | reverse complement strand
TGGTAAGCCAGAGCCAAAGGTCGATGAAAGCTTTACGTGGTCGCAGATGAAGTATAAACGATTTATTGATGAAGCTGGAAGCTGGTCCGACTTTCAAAACCTATTAAAGACCTTAAAATCTATTGCTAAAAAGCATAACATCTCTATTGCCAATATAGCTACCAAATTCGTTTTAAGTCAATCACATGTTGCCGGGGTCATCGTTGGCGCCCGATTAGGTCAGAACCAACATATCGATGATAATCTAAAGTTGTTTGATATTCACTTAGATGAAGACGACTTTCATGCAATTCAAGAGCAACTGACTGGTTTAAATGCCATTCAAGGTGACTGTGGAGATGAATACCGAAAACCTCCTTTCTTAACAGCATCGGGAGATTTAAGCCATCATGTGAATGGATTTCCAGCTCCTTATAAGACAAAAACAGCAAAAAATGGTAATCAGCTAGTCGTAAGCGGAACATATTGGGAAGGGATGGCAGGTTACTCAAGAGCAATAAAGACTGGGAGCACCATCAAAGTATCGGGGACTACAGCAACTCATGGCAATCTAATAATCGGAGGTAAGGATATTAAGGCACAAACTCACTTTATTCTAGACAAAATAGAAGGAGCCATTATGTCTTTAGGAGGAACACTGGAAGACGTACATCGAACGAGGATATTTGTGAATGATATTAATGACTGGGAACCCGTAGCCAGGGCTCACGGTGAACGATTCAAGGATATTCTACCAGCTAATACATTAGTAGAGGCCAAATTGGTAGGAGAAGGCTATAAAGTAGAAATAGAAGCAGAAGCAACCATCACATGATGAAACTGACCAAATTTATCCTGAGCATTCTATGCTCAAATAACATTATGAAACCTTTTAGAAATATGAAATTGAAATTTTTACCATCCATTATTGCTTTGATAACCTTAGGGAGCATCGTAACTGCCCAAGATCGATTAACCGGTGAATCCTTTACCACGCGCTCCGAAATCTTAGCACAAAACGGCATGGCAGCAACAAGCCAACCTTTGGCCACACAAGTTGCTTTAGATATCCTAAAAAAAGGAGGGAGCGCAATGGATGCCGCAATAGCTGCAAACGCTGTGCTAGGACTTGTAGAACCAGCGAGTTGTGGGATTGGGGGCGATGTCTTCGCAATAGTTTGGTCCGCTGAAGAAAAGAAATTATATGGTTTTAATGGCAGCGGTAGGGCACCAGAATCCTTATCTATCGATTATTTCATGGAAAAAGGATTAAAATATGTTCCCTTTTATGGCCCATTACCGGTATCGGTGCCAGGCTGTGTAGATGGGTGGTTCAACTTACATGAGAAATTTGGTCGGCTATCCATAGAAGACATTTTGCAACCTGCTATAGATTATGGCAGAAATGGATTTCCGGTATCAGAGGTCATTGCCTATGAAATGGCTTCAAATTATGAAGCAGTAAGGAATCAACCGGGTTTTGCCAAAACTTATATGCCTGCTGGAAGACCACCGGTTAAAGGGGAGGTGTTTGTAAATCAAGATTTAGCCAATACCTATGAACAAATTGCCAAAGGTGGTCGTGATGCCTTTTATAAAGGTTCCATTGCGAAGACCATAGCTAGCTTCATGAAAAAACATGGCGGATTTTTAAGCTATGATGACTTGGCAAGCCACACCTCCAATTGGGTAACGCCGGTTTCTGTGAACTATAGGGGGTATGATGTTTGGGAACTTCCACCAAATGGGCAGGGTACCGCTGCACTTCAGATGTTGAATATTCTTGAAGGATTTGATATTAGCGAAATGGGTTTTGGTAGCCCCGAATATGTACATGTGCTTACAGAAGCCAAAAAGTTGGCCTACGAAGACAGAGCCAAATTTTATGCGGATCCTGCGTTCAACAAGATTCCGTTGGAAACACTATTATCAGATGACTATGCTTCAAAACGAAGAAACCTTATAAAACCAGACAAAGCTGCAAAAACCTATCCGGCTGGTGATATGGAAATAGAAACAGGGAATACGACGTATCTAACCGTGGCCGATAAGGATGGTAACATGGTATCGTTCATACAAAGTATTTATTCTGAATTTGCATCGGGTATGGTACCTGACGGTTTAGGTTTTGTTCTTCAAAACCGCGGACAAATGTTCAATGTTCAAAACAGGAGCCATGCCAATGCTTTGGAGCCTGGTAAACGCCCATTTCACACCATTATTCCCGCATTTATTACCAAAGATGGTAACCCCTGGGTAAGTTTTGGTCTTATGGGCGGAGCAGTGCAGCCTCAGGGCCATGCACAGATTGTGGTGAATATTGTTGACTTTGGAATGAATTTGCAAGAGGCCGGGGATGCACCAAGAATGCGGCATCGGGGCAGTTCACAACCAACAGGATCTAAAATGACCAATGGGGGTACCTTATATCTTGAAAGCGGTTTTAAACCCCAAACCCTACGGGAGTTACGTAAAAAGGGCCACCGTATTGGCTTTGGTGTGGGGATGTTCGGTGGGTACCAAGCCATTGGTATTGATCTAGAAAACCAAGTGTATACGGGAGCATCAGAATCAAGAAAGGATGGTCAGGCCGCAGGGTATTAAGATGTAACTCCGACCGTTTATAATGAGCATACACGACCTTGTATCTAATATATCAAATACGGTATCATTGGCGGTTTTACACAATTGGCATATTTGAACCATAATTTATATTATGTCAAATAGAAAAATTAAGTAACTCCCCTTGTATGATAAAAATCATAGAAAACATACTGCTTCTTCTATTACTTTACACCCTAAAATAAAATCTATGGGAACTAAAAAAGAAAACATGTCTGGAACATCCGGGGCCATCTACGGCCTTGGATTTGTAGGCGCTGCCTTTTATTATATTTCAATGGCTACCAGTTTTTGGATGGGTGTCCTCGGCTTTATTAAAGCCATTGTCTGGCCCGTCTTCCTCGTGTACGAACTATTAGCTTTTTTAGAAGCGTAGTTTAAAACTGATTATTTTTCCTTTAAGGGTTCATTTTCCAACTGTTTAAGCATTTCTTTGGCATGTGCCCCCGTTTCCCCATTGGGGTCCAGTTCAATGGCCTTGTTGTAATACGATGTTGCCTTGGCAGTATCCCCGGCCTTCCAATACGCCTCTGCCGCACTGTCCCAGGCATTTGCAGAAGCAGGAAAAAGCTCGGTAAGTAACTGTAATACAAAAACAGCCGGTCCTACTTGTCCGTCGTTCATTAATCGATAGCCTACGCGGTTAAATTCTGCTTCAAAGTCAAAAAATTGGTAGTAAGGATTACCAAGCATTTTAATGGCGTCTGGCTTAATCTGGTCTACCTTTCCAGTAGTAAATAAATTGGTGAAATGAGCCATGGGATCCGTGATAAAATTGGCATCAGAAAACGATAAGGCGGCTTCCAATGCAGGGTCCTGATTGGTCCTGTATTGCTCAAAGGTCATTCCGGTAGCTATTTGCGGTGCCAACCACGGACCATTCTCCCATTGGGGTTTATCTTGCCACCAGGCAAACGACAGCAACGCATTTATCTTCGTGTTTGGAAGGGTTACCGGCCTATTATCGCCATAAAAATTAATGTTCTC
>JABDKZ010000074.1 GCA_013001935.1 Maribacter sp. | reverse complement strand
ATAATGTAAGTCACCAACTCCCTGAAAAATCCAACGATCCCGTCTCTCGATTCAAATTCTTAATCTATATAAAAGTGCACTTCGTCAATGCACCTTATACGCTGTCTTTACAATATTCCAATGAACTTCAAAAAACAGACCGGGAAAAAAACCCGACCCAAACCCTTCGCCCCGAAGGTATATCCCCCTCAAAGCGGGTGCAAATATAAGATGGTTTTTTTCTTTACACAATACCTAAATGATTTTTTTTAATACCTTTTTACTAAATACCCCCTAACCTACTGAATAGCAAGAAGCAATGCATGAAAAAAAATAGCATTGAGACTAAACCAAGGATTAATTCTATATATAATGACGGCCTCGAATGCGCTAACTATATGAACGGTACGCGACCTTTTTCAAGCTTAACCCAAAAAAAGTTATGCTTAGCAAGAAATTAAAGGGAAATATATATCCTTTTTCATTAGATTAGATTCGACCAGGTGTCTACAATGCGCTACCGCTTTGTAAAATACGGTCTAACTAAGAGAAGAAATTCCAAACCAAACCAAAACGGATAACGAAGTCGCGATAAGGATGATTAGGCGCAGAATAGAAATTATAGCCCGTAAACGAAGAATTAAAGTGCTCCGCTTTCAGATAAATCCGTGTTTGTTTTATTCTTGCATTTATGAAGAAATCCAACATAGGGAAACCGCCAAGTTCCTCGTTGTTCTGGATATAAAATTCACCAAGAACGGGATTGTAGGCATCCATATTATAGGAAGTGAAATACTTAAAAGTAACACCTGTTTGTAAATACATGGCTTTCTTAAAAACATCGGAAGAAAAATATAAGGTATTCCTGGTTACTATTTGGGGCACATTTAGTACATTATTGCTTTGTGAAACATTTTGATACATTATAGTATTATTGAGTGCAAAGCTGCCCAATTTAAATTCCTTAATGTACTTGACCTTTAAATGGCCTACGCTGCCCGACTCTTGAAATGGCTTAATACTAGCTTGCTCCTGATTCTCTACCAACCCAATATCAGGGTCAACAGCAAAATAAGTATAGTTACCTATAGTACTAAACTTACCGATAATGCTACCCCATTTATTTGAATCGTATTGAGCCTGCAGACTATTTACATTTTGATTTTTAAAATTCGAAGTGTTCTGCCAATTATAATTTGCATAGTTGCTTTGATACAACAAAAAATTAAAATCTGGCAATCTTGAAGATGAGTGGAGTTTAAAATCCAATTTATTATTTTCATTAAAGCGATAGCTAACCGTTGCATCAAGAATACTGCTAGTTAAATCACCTGAAAGATTGTACTTACCACTGCCTTTAACCAAAAACCCGCCTATGATCTTCTCATATTTAGCGCCAAGGCTTATTTCATCCCCGGTTAATTGACTTTGTATTAGCTGACCATCTGGAGTGACCAACAAACTATTGAAAAAATAATTATAGTTGTAATGACTTATGTTTCCTTGCAATCTGCCTAAAGTCGCGTTATAAAACTCAGCACTGAATTCATTATACGTTGTAATTAAGTTTGCTTTATCGTCTATTGCCGAAATAAAAGCCGATCCGAAGTAATCGTTGGAAGCAGATTGCATAAACTGGTAATACTTGGTTTCATAATTAAATATATGTCCAATCGTTAACGAGGTCTTTTCGACCGTGCTGGAATCCTTTTTTGTCCGCAACAATTTATATTGGTGATCTAAATAATACCGTTTTCCCAAAACTCTGTTTTCCCCATAATCAGTTGAGCTAAGTCGAGTATCTACACGGGATCGATCTCTAAAATCAGGGTCCCCGGATTCAAATTGAGTTTCTTTGGCCAATAGTCCCCCATTTTCTTCTGTTTCTATATTTTGGGCAGCAATATGTGACCGTAAACTATAGCGCTCATTTTTACTTACATAATTAAGTGTAGTTCTGAAGTTACCCGATTCGGATTGATCGAACCTGTATTTACCTAAGGAACGAAACCCTTTATAGGCCACAGAAACATTAAAACGGCGAGAGAGGTTAAAGGTCAAGAAAGCATCTAATAATTGCCCCTGTTCAAAAGTTGTTTTAAAAAACAGATCGGTCATAGGGGTGGCGACATTAAAATAATCAATTTCCTCAACCTCAAAATAATTATAATGTTTTGCCTTGGCACCCAAAACGGGGTACAAATGGCTACGCTCAAAATCAACGCCTAACTTACTATAGGGTTGCCCAACATTGGCAAAAGGCATTAATTCAAAATCATCCTTTCTTAGATAATTGTATTTATATTCTTTTTGAATCGTAAGTGTAGTATCCAAAAAAGTTGTGTCGCGTGTATGGGAGATAATCTTATAATCCTTGATCGTAATTTCCTGGGCGTCTTCGGGTGGAATATTCTTTTTTAGCCTCTTCTTCATTTTTGAAGTGTCCAGCTTTCTTGCTGGCGCCACTGAATCTACCTGTGCATAGAGTAATGGGCAACTTAATACAAATAACAGTAGAAAAAAGTATTTCATAAAACAGCTTACAGGGCAAAGTTAATTTTTTTGTTCCTAATATAGTGTGAAAGTTTTTACAACAAAAAGTATTTATGTAGCCCATCAGATATTACGATAACCAAGTTTGATACAAAAAAATTATATTCGTCTTCAATCAACAATTGAATATGCTGAAAAGGTATTACAAGACTCTGGATGAAGTTGGCACTGATGAAGCGGGTCGTGGCTGTCTCGCTGGTCCGGTTACAGCAGCTGCCCTGATTTTGCCACAACAGTTTAAAAATGAAGTACTAAACGATTCAAAACAACTATCTGAGGCCAAAAGGGAAACCTTAAAACCAATAATTGAGGAATGTGCCGTTTGTTTTGGTGTGGCCCATATTTTTCCTGAAGAAATTGACCAGATAAATATTCTTAATGCCTCCATATTGGCAATGCACAAAGCGATTGACCAACTCAACGAGAACCTGAAATTTATTATCGTAGACGGTAATCGATTTAAACCTTATCACAATATCCCTTTTGAATGCATTGTGAAAGGGGATAGCAAATACATGAGTATAGCCGCTGCATCTGTTTTGGCAAAAACCCATCGTGATCATTATATGATGAAGTTGCACGAAGAATTTCCCATGTACAATTGGAAGAAAAACAAAGGGTACCCCACCAAAGAACATAGAGCGGCTATTCGCAAATTCGGCATAACGAAATACCATAGAAAAAGCTTTAGACAATTACCAGAACAGTTGACACTAAAGCTAGATACTCCTTCCAGATAGCAATCCAGGTTTTTATGTCTTTCTTTTTCCCTTTCCAGGTGTTAAAATTATCAACCGTAGCCCTGCTATGCTTGAGAATTTTGCCTTGGGAAAGAAAACATTAAATTTCCTAAAATTCCCGAATTCCTATATGAAACGAGTATAATAAACTAACTTCGCTGTAAATCTCCTTTAATGAATTTCAGATTTATAATTAGCCTGTTCATTGTATTGGCTTTGGGTTGTTCAATGCCGCAAGAAAAGACTTCTTCCTTACTCGATTTTATTCCCCAAAACGCGGCTATAGTTGTCAAGATAAACAATCTGGATGGATTCAAAAGTGATCTGAAAAACAATGAATTTCTTTCAAAATTGGAATCGTTTGGGATGTACAAATCTGTTGCCGACGAGATAAAAAACCTTGCCCATATAAAGTCTGAAAACGAATCACTATTGGCATTTTCCGAGTTGGGAGCCGATAATTTTGAATTCACCTTTGTGACCCATAGTGC
>JABDKZ010000053.1 GCA_013001935.1 Maribacter sp. | reverse complement strand
CAATAAGGCAACATAGTTTGTCAGCTTTTTTTCTAAAGCAACCCAAGGTCTTTTTTTGATGTTACAATGTTTAACAAAAGAACAGTAAATGTTAAACAAAAATTAAGTTGGTGAGTTATAGAAGTGTTAAAATTATTCATCAACTAAAATCAAAATATGTACCTCGTAACAAATTTAAATCCTGGAGATTACGTAGGATTTACATTTTTTATCGGATCGATGGCCATGTTAGCGGCCACCGTATTCTTCTTTTTGGAAAGAAATAGTGTGGATGGCAAATGGAGAACCTCATTATTGGTTTCCGGACTCATCACATTTATTGCAGCAGTGCACTACTACTACATGAGAGATGTGTGGGCAATTTCACAAGTGTCACCCACAGAATACCGTTACATTGACTGGATACTTACTGTGCCTTTGATGTGTGTTGAATTTTATTTGATTCTAAAGGCATTCGGGGCCAAGATAGGGTTGTTGTGGAAGATGATTGGATATTCAGTATGGATGCTCGTCTTTGGATATTTTGGAGAAACACTTTTCAGTGAGCAGAGTGTTTTGATGGGAATCTTGTCCACACTAGGTTACCTTGGAATTTTGTATGAGGTATGGTTGGGATCTGCAAAGAAACTTGCTGTTAATTCAAACGACCCAATTTTACAGCAGGCATTCTCAGCACTGGGATGGTTTATCCTTGTAGGCTGGGCGATTTATCCGATTGGATATATGGCGGGAACAGATGGAGGATGGTTGTCAAATACCTTCCTTAATGGAAGTATGGATGTGATCTATAACATCGGAGATGCGATCAATAAAATTGGGTTCGGCTTGGTAATATACTCGCTAGCCGTAAGGTCAAGTGCAAAGGCATAATTATTCAGGTCGATAATTTGTTATGGATGAGTCCCGATCTTAGAATCGGGGCTCACTTGTAATATACATTAATGAAAAACCGCCTCACATATCGATTCATCGTCCTCGGCATTGTAGTCGTAATCTCCCGGATTGTTAGTTACGAAGTTCAGGAAATCATTGGATTATGTCTCATCGTACTTGGAGGTATACCTCATGGGGCTAATGATTGGCGTGTTGATCAATTACTTTCCGGAAAAATCAACCTGAAAAGTCCAAGCATCAGGTTCTTTATTAGATATCTCCTTGTTGCTTTGGGATTTGTTCTGGTTTGGATATTGATGCCCTTTAGGGCGCTAATCATTTTCCTCGTCATTTCAGCATATCATTTCGGACAGTCTGAAATGGAAAGAATTTTGACAACACCAGAAAACAAACGTCTTCCATTCTTACTATGGGGTGTTTTTGCGCTTGGGTTTCCACTTATCCTTCATTGGGGAGAAACAATCAGGTACATTGAAACACTCACTGCCACTCAGTTACCATTGATAAATTCTACACCTATCATCCTGATCACGGTATCCTCAATTTTAATCCTTTTTTTACTTTTTCAGACTGCCAGTAATCAGATAAATGGATCACAACTTGGGTATCTTTTAACTAGTATGGCCATACTGATTCTCATCTTTTCTACGACATCCTTGCTTTTAGGTTTTGCCGTATATTTCGTGGTTTGGCATTCTACCGATGCTATTCACTTGCAGTTAGAATTTATCAATCGTAAGAAAAAATATGAAATTAAAAATTGGATCAAAGATACCATGCCATTTTCTATTCTTGCAATCTTCTTCCTTGTGGCAGTCATGTTTCTTATTGAATTCGACGACGTCCAATCATTGGGTGCTCTGGTTTTTATATTTATTTCCGCTATCACCATACCGCACATGCTCATCACTGAAAAGATGGTGGATTCTAAGCTCAACGCCTGAATATTTAAATATTTTAGATACAAGATTATAGATTCAAAATTAACTATGAATCATTCATTTGTTTTCTCTTTATTTTTTTTGGCACTCATGATGATCTCCTGTCGGGAAAGATCTGAAGATGAGAAGCGACCTGATTTTTTGAGATTTGAAAAAATAGATCGTTTCAAATGCAATATTGGAGAACCTGCTGACCTTCCCTACCAATCAAAAGTGATTTACTACTTTAACAATGGACTGCCCCATCGCTGGATTGAAAGAGACTCATTGAGGACTACGCTTACAGATTTCTTTTACAATTACAATGAAGACTGGATCAGGACCGGAGCGAAATATCGAGAGCCCGGTGACAAGGATTATTCCATTGAAAGATTGGTCTATTCCGCGGACTCAATGGAGGTGACGACAGAGTGGCTGGATGCTACAGGGCAGGTTTATTACCGAATGGTAGAAGAACACAATGAAAATGGGGATCCAATTGTGGCATCATTTATTGGTGATGAATTACATGGAAGAGATACCGTAACCTACACTGAAGAAGGATTTGAAAATCGAATTTTCTTTACCAATGTTTACGGCAAAGTGTTCAATGACCGATCTTTCGAATACATCTCAATAAATGAAAATGGAGACTGGACGGAGCGCAAAAAATGGATGGGTGATACGCTTAATGAGATACAGAAGAGGACTATTAATTATTGGGGAAAAGAAAACGAATCATCTCAGATATTTTATGATGGAGTTGTCTCCACACCCCTCACTGAAAATAAACTGAGCTTTGACGCAAGTGGAAACACACTAGTCTTTACAAGAGGGGAGGATTGGGAAATACAGCAGGCATATATTTCCATTAAAGAACATGGAATTTTTACAGAATCTCAACCCATTCCGGGCTTGGACTCTGTATACAATATTTCTATTTCACCTTCCGGGAACCGCACCCTTTATTCTGTCAGGACAGACAATGATCCGGAGGTATGGGTGATGGAAAAGCTTATTGATGAATGGAAGGAGCCGGTTAACCTTACGTCTGCGAACAAAGTATCAGGAGGATATTTCCACTTATATACTGAGAATGAAATCTACTTCTACGTCCCTTTGAATCACGGTGACCTTGTATCGGGAAAACTTGAAAACGGGAAGCTGGACATTGGTGAAAGCCTGGATTTTTTTAATACTAAAAATGGGACGGAATTCAGCCCTTTTATGGGAAGAGATAAGAGGTATTTTGTGTTTACGCGTTATCTGGAAGGTGATCCCGATCAACAGGGGTTTTTTATAAGCTATAACAGGGGTGAGGAAAACGAGCCTGACTGGTCAATGGAGCAAAAAATCGAAGAACTGCCCTACGGATGGGGTGCGTTTGTTTCAGAAAAAGAGGGATTGTTTTATTACACAGACGGAGAGGATCTCTATCAGGTACCTATTAGCTTGTTGAATATTAGTTTATGACTATCACTAGTGTACGAGATAGATCAACTTTGAACTATTAATAGTTTTTCCCATGAAATTGACAAGGTATATACCCTGTGTAAATGAGCTCAAATCAATATGATTTTTGTCTGATCCATCTATTTTTAATAATGTACGACCTGAAAGATCACACACTGATATCCTATCCAGATTGTTATTATCAAAAGTAAATTCATCATTAACGGTAACAATAGTTAATGATTTTGGCCTGGAAGGATTTTTAGTGATTCGGCTACTTAAAATCTCGGATTGGACAACATTCCCATCCTCATCTTCAAATTTGACTTTGAAATAAAATCTTTCTTTATCGCAAAATGTTTGGAATGAATAATATTGGAGCTGATAATCGAGATGAGCAATATGGGAGAAATTGATGCCATCGTAGCTTCCTTCGATATTGACATATGTGGCTTCGGTGTCAGTCATCGTCCATTGGATTCTAG
>JABDKZ010000001.1 GCA_013001935.1 Maribacter sp. | reverse complement strand
TCTTTTTTTTCCCGCTCTGTTACAGAACCGGTAAAATCCAAAAGCCGATCAGCCAAGGTGCTTTTGCCATGGTCAATATGCGCGATGATGCAAAAGTTTCGTATTTTCTTCAATTAGAAATAAAATTATATTCAAATTATCCCGGGTCTAAATTCAGTTGAAATAGACCATTTTCTTTCAGAAGTGCAAATATAGTGCAAAATAAACCGTGGTTGTTTTGTGATTTGGATTTTATAGCAAGGAACAACCTGAAAAATATATATAATGAAACGCACGATTTTTGTAAGATAATTCGCCTATTTTTGTTAAATTCACGTCCCAATCGAACTTCTTTGTGCGTAAACAGATATTATTTTTACTTGTTCTTTCCTTTTTAACCTCTTCTTCATATTCGCAGGAATATGAGATTCAAGGAAAAATCATTAGTGCGGATCAGGAAGCCATATGGCTCGCCAATGTGCTGTTGTTAAGCGCACTTGACAGTATTTTGATCGATGGTTCATCTACCGATGAGAAGGGCCTTTTTAAAATCACGAATATACCCCCTGGCGACTACCTCTTAAAAGCGAGTTACCTGGAAAATGAATCCGATTTTCTGAATTTAGCAATCAATGCGGATTTGGATATTGGCACCTTAACTATTGCCAATTACGCCCAAGTTCTTGATGAGGTTATTGTATCAACCCAAAAACCAAGGGTTGAGCGTAAAGTAGACCGTCTTGTTTTTAATATCGGGAATACCGCATTCTCAGATGGCGATATATGGGAAGCACTGAAAAGAGCCCCTGGGGTCGTGGTCATCAATAATGAGCTTTCGGTAAACGGCAGCAGGGATATTGGCATTATGATCAATGGTAGAAAATTGAACCTTCCGAGGGCCGACGTTATCAATCTGCTTTCTGGTACCACGGCTAGTAATGTAGAATCAATAGAAGTAATTACCAATCCTCCCGCCAAATATAGCGCTGAAGGTGGCATGTTGATAAACATTATAATGAAGAAAAATTTGATTTCGGGGTATAATGGCGCTGTTTTTAATCGGTATACCCAAGGGGTTTTCCCAAAACACACCGTAGGAACAGATCACTTTTTTAAAGGGAGCAAGTCAAGTTTTTCTGCGAACTACAGCTTTAGTAATGAAAAGTGGCTTACGAAATATACCGATGTTACAAATTATATTGAAGACGGTTCGGTATCTTCTATTTGGACGGCTGAGGAAGATTACATTCGCAAGCGCAAGCGGCATAATTTCAATGCCTTTTTCGATTATGTCTTTGATGACCGCAATTCCCTGTCGTTTTCAACCTTAAACCAATATAATCCCAGTGTAGATAGATTTCATGATTCGGAAACTCAGATCACGGACCCTAGTGGGGTACCTGATTCAAGTTTTATATCGTTGAACAATTCTGATGAGCAGCAGTTAAATACTTCTTTTTACTTGGATTTTGTACATAAGCTCCAAAAGAAGGGCGCTGAACTATCAACAAATATGCACTATACCTATTATGATTATGAACGAAGGCAGGACTTAAATACCGATTTTTTTGATGTCGATGGGAACCTGATCGGCGAGAACGATTTTTTTACGAATTCCCTTCAACAGATCAACCTTTATAGTGTCCAGGCCGATTATATAACCCCCTCTGGCCCATCCTCTAAATTTGAAACGGGGCTTAGGTATGCCCAGATCAATTCCGAGGGGCGCATTGACCAAGAAGGTATTGATAGGAATCAAGCTGGCATCGATCCTACGGAATCCGGAGTATTTGAATATGATGAGGGCATAATCGCGGGCTATGCCAGTTTAGATAATAAATGGGACAAATGGAAGCTCAAAGTGGGCCTAAGGGGCGAGCATACCAAAACCATGGGAAAGCTCAACGCAGGGACAGCAGCTACCAACACCAATTATTTTAAGCTATTCCCTTCATTTTCAATACAATACACCCAAAGCCCAAAACATGATTATCATTTATATTATTACCGAAGAATTACCAGACCCCGATATAATAGTTTAAACCCTTTTCAGGTTTTCCAAAGTTTTAATTCGGTAATAGAGGGCAATCCGGATCTATTGCCTTCTACGCGGCATTATATGGCAGGCGGTTACACCTTTAACCGGGGATATACCTTTGAACTATTCTATAAGAACCGTACAAATTTTCATCAGAGGTTGGTTTTCCAAGATAATGAAAATGAAATATTGCGTTTCATTAGTTCAAATGTGGATAAGGATTATGCCTATGGTTTTAATTTCAGTATTAGCAAGAACTTCACCAACAATTGGTATTTCTATTTCCTGGCCTCAACGGCCTATATGGAAAGTATTTTCACCGATTTGGAATCTGGGCAATTGGTTGAAAGTGGCTTATGGAATACCTATATACGAGCCAATAGCGGCTTGTCTTTTTTAACTGATAAAAGTTTAAAGGCCGATGTGAGTTTGCTATATTCTTCTCCCGTTATCCAAGGAAATTCAAAACAAGAAGCGTATTCAAGGGTGGGGATTACGCTGCGTAAGACGCTTTGGAAGGCAAAGGGAAGCATATCATTAGGGGTTGCTGACCTATTTAATAAGTCACAGCTATTCAACACCAGAAAATACCTGAACCAGAATAACACGTCTTTTTACAGGCCAGAAAGCAGGTTGCTGGTCATGAGTTTTAGGTATAAGTTCGGAAATACTAAAATCAGAACCAATAAAAAGTCTAAAAAAGTAGAGGAGCGCAATCGTATTTAATTGCTCAATCCTGCCACTCGGCGATGAACAAATTAGTGTCCCTGTTTCCTCCGTTGTTACGGTTGCTGGAAAATGCCAAATATTTACCGCCATTAGAGAATACCGGAAATGCATCAAAAGTTTGCCCGTGCGTTACGCGCTCCAGATTTTTACCGTCAATATCTATCAAATACAAATTAAAGGGAAAACCTTTCTCGGCCTCATAATTGCTCGAAAAGAGTATTTTTTCCCCGGAAGGATGAAAAAACGGACTCCAATTGGCATTGCCCAAAAAAGTGAGCTGTTTTAAATCACTTCCATCGGCATTGCAGATAAAGAGTTCCATATCGGTTGGTTCTACCAAGCCTTGGGCAAGTAAGTCCTTGTACGCTTTAATGGCCTCTGGGGTTTTTGGTCTTGAGGCCCTGAAAATAAGTTTGCTGCCATCAGGTGAAAAGAAGGCGCCACCGTCATAACCCAACTCATTGGTAATTTGTTTTACATCGCTACCGTCCAAGTTCATGGTATACAATTCCAGATCACCGCTCCGTGTCGAGGTAAAAACAATTTTATCCCCTTTGGGCGAAACCGTGGCTTCAGCGTCATAACCGGCCTCATTGGTCAGTTGGGCCGTAATATTACCCTCCAGATCAGCTACGAAAATATCGAAGGAATCATAAACGGGCCAAACGTATTTGCCATTCTTACGCAGCGGTACTTCGGGACAGGCAGGGTCTGCCAAATGGGTAGAACCGTATACAAAATGGG
>JABDKZ010000014.1 GCA_013001935.1 Maribacter sp. | reverse complement strand
CCCTTAACATAGCCCCGTGAATAACTGTCGTTATCTCCTTTTAGAATAAGTCTATCGACCAACAAAGTATCGACAGGATGAATAGGGGCCTTGGGCATTAAAGTCTGGTTTTGCTTATCGGCAATTCTCTTTAATTCAGTAATCTTATCCCTTGCCGTATTTTCACCATTCTTGATGATTTCATCATTCAAGTCAAAATCCATCACAGAATAATTGGCCATATCGGGCTTAATATAAATATCCGTTTGCGCTGATTTTTCAATCATGTCCTCAGCAGTCCGAAAATTATTAATCTGCAATAGTATCTCTGTGGCGGTAAGCAGGTCGCTCCTATCTCTTAGCCCATGCTGTACATCGACTCCAATAATGATATCCGCACCCATTTTTTTTACTTCCTCAATCGGGTAATTATTAACCACTCCCCCGTCAATCAGAACTTTGCCCTCAATAGTAAAAGGCTCAAAAAGAGAAGGCAAGGTTCCACTCGCCATAATGGCCTCAGGCAAATATCCATTCTCAAGATTAACTTGTTCACCGGTCTCTACGTTAGTCGCTATACATAAAAACGGAATGGGCAGTTTACTAAAATCGTTTACATCTTTTACTTGGTACAAATGTTTTACCAGTTCGTGGTAAATGTTCTGACCACCAGAATAACTCTGAGGTATGGTAATCTTGAAATTATCAAAAGGTAGTTTTACCGCATACCTTTCTGAATCCTCTTTTTCATAAAAGGTTTTTACACCTCGCGGTAGGTTATCGCTTATTAACCCATTAAAATCAATATTCCTGAAGATTGAATCGAGTTGGGCTGCGGAATATCCTGAGGCATATAGGGCCCCAACAATAGCGCCCATGCTAGTGCCCCCAATATAATCTATTTTCACCCCAGCCTCTTCAATAACTTTTAAGGCTCCTATATGCGCCAAGCCTTTAGCACCGCCACCACTCAGAACCAGGCCTACTTTGGCCTCTTCTTTGGGTTCTTGATGCTGGGCTTGGGTCTGAACCAAGAAGAATACCAGTAAAAGTATGGTCGCTATTGTTTTCATTATGACAATACGTCGCTATTATTGATGAAATGTTTCAAATATTTTTTTTGCTTTGGCAGCGCCAACTACCATAGTCAGATTTTCTACTGAAGCTTCTTTGATCCGTTTAACCGATTTGAATTTTTTCAATAGATCTCTTGCCGTTTTCTCACCTACCCCATCAATACCTTCCAATACCGAATTTATAGCGGCCTTGCTTCTTTTGTTTCTGTGTAAGGTAATACCAAAACGGTGGGCCTCATTCCTAAGTTGTTGTATAATTTTTAAACTTTCTGATTTCTTATCCAAATATAGGGGTATGGGATCTTCAGGGAAATAAATCTCCTCCAATCTTTTGGCAATACCGACAATTGCGATTTTTCCTCTTAACCCTAAGATATCCAAACTTTTTAAAGCCGATGATAATTGTCCCTTCCCTCCATCAATAACGATTAATTGCGGTAAAGGTTGCTCTTCATTTAGCAATCTTTTGTAGCGGCGAAAAACTACTTCTTCCATTGATGCAAAGTCATCGGGACCTGTGACCGTTTTTATATTGTAATGACGATATTCTTTTTTTGCTGGCTTTCCGTTCTTGAAAACAACGCATGCGGCCACCGGATTACTTCCTTGAATATTACTATTGTCAAAGCACTCAATATGCCTTGGTTCACCCTGTAATCGAAGGTCTTTTTGCATTTGAGCCATGATTCGGTTGGTATGACGCTCGGGGTCTATTATCTTGATTTGATTAAACCTTTCCTGTCTAAAATATTTCGCATTCCGAATAGAAAGATCCAAGATTTTGCGCTTATCACCCAATTTGGGAATGGTAATTTTTAAATGTGGCTCAACAACAACCTTAAAGGGTAGGTAAATTTCCTTTGACTCTGAATTGAATCGTTGTCTTAATTCAAAAATGGCCAACTGCAATAATTCCTCGTCTTTTTCATCTAACTTCTTTTTGATTTCCATGGTATGTGACCTAATGATAGAACCATGTGAAAGTTGTAAAAAGTTAACATAAGCAAACGCATCGTCCGCAATAATAGAAAACACGTCTACATTATTGATCTTTGGGTTTACAATGGTCGTTTTAGACTGATAATTTTCAAGAACATCAATCTTTTCCTTGATTTGCTGTGCCTCTTCATAATGCAATTCACTGGCCAGCAATTTCATTCGGTCTTTGAAAGACTGCAACGAAGATTTAAAATTACCCTTGATTATATTTCTTATCTCAGTAACTTGTTTATCGTAATCCTCACTACTTTGTAACCCTTCACAAGGGCCTAAACAATTCCCCAAATGATATTCAAGACACAATTTATATTTTCCAGCCTCAATCTTTTCCTTAGACAAATCATAATTACAAGTTCGCAAAGGATAAATATTCCTAATCAATTCCAACAAGGTCTTAACCGTATACATGCTGGTATAGGGTCCAAAATATTCAGAACCGTCCTTGATTAATTTACGCGTAGGGAATATTCTAGGAAAACGCTCATTTTTTATACATATCCATGGATATGATTTGTCATCTTTCAGTAAAACATTATATCGCGGCCTATACTTTTTAATAAGATTGTTTTCCAACAAAAGTGCATCAGACTCTGTTGTAACCACTATATGCTTAATGCTACGGATCTTTTTTACCAGAATGCGGGTTTTTCCATATTCATGGTTCTTATTAAAATATGAGGAAACCCTTTTCTTGATGTTTTTTGCCTTACCTACATATAATATCTTATCATCCGCATCATAAAACTGATACACACCGGGACTATTGGGTAATGCACTTATTTGAATTTTTAAGGATAATTGAGGCATTAGGTTCTCTACTATTGTATTATAAATGTGCTCTGTTAAATTACTATGTTTTTGATTAATCAAGTGTACTTATCTGTTTTTTTAACTTGCCTTCTTCATTAACCTATCAAAGCAGCTAATAACAATATAATACCATACGGACCTTTATTTATGGAATTCTTAATTTTTGTTAATTTTTCTATACATTTTCAAAAATAACCTGATCATTACTCGATTTTCATTATATTTATCTAAACAGTTGCCGCAGCAGCTTTAATGGCCCTTTTTTATTATTAAGTCATTGTCTACGTGCTAGTTAAATTCCTGTTTAAAGAATTTACCCTTCCTCTTAATCTTTATCAACATGCTAATTTTTTATTAAAAATGTGCATTTCATCGATAAAAATGTGCACTTAATGGATTTTTTTTTTACATTTAACCAATCGAAATCTAAAGAAACATTTATTCCCCATGGACAATTATATTATAACTCTCGGCACCTACCTAATATTAATGTTGTTTTTCAAAATATATTTTGCAGTAGCCGCAAAAGAATAATGCCCGCTTTTCATAACTTGTCGTAAATTTTCAATACACCTGTATGTTGAAAGTAGATTTACGATTGTTTTACACCAAACTCAGGAAAAAACTTTCCGCTCAAAATATTTCTGAATACAGCCTACAAATAGCCAATAGGTCATTGGAACTTCCTATCTGGGATTTTGACTATTACCATATATTTTTGCCCATATCAACTAAAAAAGAAATTGACACTTCTTTCTTATTGACCATTCTTCAGGGGCGAGACAAGCATGTAATCATCCCAAAAATGAAAGGTGACGATTTAATTCACTTTTTACTTACAGATGCTACGACGCTCCAAACAAACCAATGGCATGTTCCTGAGCCCGTTGATGGCATTTCGGTGAAATCCAGTAAAATCGAGGTTGTATTTGTACCGCTCTTGGCCTATGATGAAAAAGGCAATCGGGTGGGTTATGGTAAAGGCTACTATGACCGATTTCTAAAGCAATGTAAACCCGATGTAGTTAAGGTAGGATTGTCACTGTTTGAGGCTGAAGAAACTATTGAAGATGTGTCTGAAAACGATATCCGATTGGATTATTGCATAACACCAAAAAAGATTTATACGTTTTAAGAATCCTGATTTTCTTCTTGCACAAGCTCCTCTGTTTTTTTATTTCCAAAAGCTTTTTTATTGAAAACCAAAAGAATACCAACACCAGTACTTATAGCCGTGTCTGCCACATTGAAAACAGGGTCGAAAAAGCTAAAGTTATTTCCACCAACAATAGGTACCCAAGCTGGCCAAGTACTATCTATCATCGGAAAATAGAGCATGTCTACCACCTTACCAAAAAATAAGCTGCTATAAGGTTCTTCTGAAAAAAGGGTCGCAACCTGACCTACACTGTCATTGAACAGAACCCCATAAAAGACAGAATCTATAATATTGCCCAAGGCCCCAGCAAAAATAAGTGATACGGCAAGAACCAATGTTTTTGAACTTTGCTTCTTTATACTATCAAAAAGCCAATAGCCAATGCCTGCGACGGCAAATAAACGAAATACCGTCAATATTAATTTGGCCGTATCTTCGGATATGGGTAGGAAGTCGTTTAATTTAGCACCCCAAGCCGCACCGGAATTCTCTATAAAATGAATCCTAAACCATTCGAAAACCTCATAAGAGTCACCAAGCGCAAAATTTGTTTTAATGTATATTTTACTGACCTGATCAACGATTAACACCAAGACAATAATCAATAAAGATTTTTTAATACTCATTCGCTAATATATTGATGGCCAAAAATAGGTATATTATTCGGTTTTCTTTAGGTAGATATTGCCAGTCGTGGTGACCAAATTAAAATAATCCTTTCCTCCGGGTATATTCCCTAACTCTGTATTTCCAAAGCTGTTTTTGGTTTCAATGGTTGCTCCTTTTGAATATACATAAATATCCCCACTGCGGGTTAATGCATGGGCTTTGCCTTTAATGCCTTGAAAATAACAAATACCGTCATCCAAGGTAACTTGTAAATCTTTGTATCGCCCATGAAAATAGACATTGGTATTGGTACCAAAAAGACTGACTTTCATGTTTTCAGGCAGCTGTACACGTAATGAAATTGAAACTACTTTATGTGCGCTTAGCTTATCGCCTGGTTTTATATAACTAGGTTGAAAATCTGGGCTTATAAGTAACGATGAGTCCTCTTCCTTTATAGCAAGCAATAACTCGTTTTTATATTCCCCATCAATGAGGGCTTCGACTACAATCTCTTTAGAATGCGTAGTGGTGACCTCAACTTTAAAGCAGTCTTCGGCATCAATGAAAATAGCTGAAGTATCGGGATTGAGGACCGATTTTTTGACCACCTTTTGGGCGTTCAAAATTCCAAAGAAGATCAGTAAAATAAAAACGATTATTCCTCTTTTCATTACTAAGCATAAAAAAACGCCCCAAAGGGCGTTTATTTTATTTCTGCATGTTTTTTGCCTCGATGCTTAATGTAGCATGAGGAACCAGCTTTAGTCTTTCCTTATTGATCAGCTTACCTGTTACACGGCAAATGCCATAGGTTTTATTCTCAATGCGCAACAAGGCATTTTTTAAATCACGAATAAATTTTTCTTGGCGAATCGCCAATTGTGTATTCGCTTCTTTACTCATAGTTTGTGAGCCTTCCTCAAAAGCCTTGAACGTAGGCGAGGTATCATCAGTACCATTATCGCCATCGTTCATATAAGAACTCTTTAATAAATTCAAGTGCCCATTTGCTTTTTCTATTTTATCTTCGATCAAAGATTTGAATTCTGCCAAATCCTTATCTGAATATCTTACATTTAAATCCTGTGCCATAATATTAGTGTTTTTCAATAAACAATTTAGTATTCACCTCGTCAAAGGCAATTGCTGTGCCGTTTTCCAATTTATCCTCAAAATTTAGTTCTGCTGTTAGGGTTTCTGCCTTGATATACCCAAGATTACTTTCAACGGCATTTTCAACAAGACCATCTTTTAAGATTTTTATGTCAATTTTATCAGTTACTTCATAACCAGATTCCTTTCTCATATTTTGAATTCTGTTTACAAGTTCCCGTGCAATACCTTCTTTTCTTAGATTGTCATTTATAGTTACATCCAAGGCCACGGTCAGTGTTCCTTGACTGGCTACTAACCAACCTTCTATGTCTTGAGAAGCTATCTCTACATCTTGTAACTGTAATTTAATGATTTTATTTTCAATATTTAAGGATATTTCGCCCTCTTGCTCAATTTTTTGGATATCTTCCTGTCCTAAAGCACCTACAGCCTGTGCAATTTGCTTCATTTCTTTCCCGAATTTTGGACCTAAAACCTTGTAGTTAGGTTTAATACGTTTCACCAAAATACCTGATGCATCATCCAAGAGTTCAATTTCCTTAACGTTGACTTCTGACTTTATTAAATCTGCGACCGCTTCGATTTCATGCCTCTGTTTATCGTCTAATACGGGTATCATTATCTTTTGCAATGGCTGGCGGACCTTTATTTTTTCCTTTTGGCGAATAGAGAGTACCAATGATGAAATGGTCTGCGCTTTGGCCATCTTGCTTTCCAATGCCTCATTGACGAGCGATGCATCATATTCCGGGAAATGGGACAAATGCACACTTTCAAACTTATCTTTGGAAGTGGTATTGGTCAAATCCTTATACAAACGATCCATAAAGAATGGCGCTACCGGAGCAGAGAGTTTAGCCACTGTAATTAAACAGGTATACAATGTTTGATAAGCAGATATCTTATCTTTTTGATAATCACCTTTCCAGAAACGTCTTCTGCACAAACGAACGTACCAGTTACTCAAATTTTCCTGTACATAATCTGAAATAGCGCGTGTAGCCTTTGTTGGCTCATAATCCGCATAGGCTTCATCAACCTTTTTAATTAAGGTATGTAATTCCGATAGTATCCATCGGTCTATTTCTGGACGTTCTTCTAACGCAATCTCATCTTCAGCATAGGAGAATTCATCGATATTTGCGTATAAGGCAAAAAACGAATAGGTATTGTAAAGTGTCCCGAAGAATTTGCGCTTTACCTCTGCGATTCCTTCTATATCGAATTTGAGATTATCCCAAGGATTGGCGTTTGAAATCATATACCAACGTGTGGCATCCGGTCCGTGATCGTCCATGGTCTTGAATGGATCAACGGCGTTTCCTAAGCGCTTTGACATTTTCTTGCCATCCTTGTCCAAAATCAAACCATTAGACACCACATTCTTATATGCTACTGAATCGAATACCATTGTAGCAATCGCATGTAGGGTATAAAACCAGCCTCGGGTTTGATCTACTCCTTCTGCAATAAAATCTGCCGGAAAGGTCTCCCCATTGTCTATCAAATTTTGATTTTCAAACGGATAATGCCATTGTGCATAAGGCATTGAACCACTATCAAACCAAACATCGATTAAATCGCTTTCGCGCCTCATGGGTTTGCCTGATTTTGAAATCAAAACAATTTGGTCCACGATATTCTTATGAAGATCAATTTTATCATAATTCGCTTCACTCATATCCCCAATGACAAAGTCGGCGAAAATATCCGCTGCTAAAACCCCGGCTTTAACAGCCTTTCCCATTTCATTCTTGAGTTCCTCTACCGAACCAATAATAAGTGCTTCTGTGCCATCTTCGGTACGCCATATTGGCAATGGAACCCCCCAATACCTGGAACGCGAAAGATTCCAGTCATTCGCATTAGCCAACCAGTTGCCGAACCTGCCTTCACCCGTAGCCTTCGGTTTCCAATTAATGGTCTGATTCAACTCAAACATCCGTTCCTTAACATCTGATATTTTAATAAACCAAGAATCAAGCGGATAATACAGAATAGGCTTGTCGGTTCGCCAGCAATTGGGATAGCTATGCACATACTTTTCAACCTTAAAGGCCTTGTTCTCTTCTTTTAACCGAATGGCAATTTCTACATCGACCGATCTTTCAGGCGCAGTACCATTGTCATAATATTCATTCTTGACATATTTACCTCC
>JABDKZ010000448.1 GCA_013001935.1 Maribacter sp. | reverse complement strand
TTCGCTCTGTACGTAAGAATGACAACTTATAAAGCGTTCTCCATTAAGAATCTCGACCAGGGTCTCCATTTCCTCATCATGGCGATAGGGCTTACCACTTTTCTTTTTTACCTCGTATTCCTTGGCCCGCTGAAAGTAGTTCATAAACACTTGTTCTACTCCCATTCGTGTTTGTGGAAAACGGCTAAAACTTTGCCAGTTGCTTTGTTTTACATTTTCACCCAATGCAAACTTGATGAACTTGGGCGAGTTGCTATAGATCATATTTTGGGCACTTTCGCCCCATTTCAACTTTAAAATAGCAGAGCGCCCTCCAATCGGATTCGCCGAACCATGTAGCAATTGCAAGGATGTTACACCACCTGCCAAATTGCGATAAATATCAATATCCTCAGGATCTACCACATCTTCCATTTTTACTTCAGCCGTAGAATTATGGCCAGCCTCATTAACTGCCAAGGCTGCCAAATGGCTATGTTCATCGATTACACCAGCAGTAAGATGCTTTCCAGAAGCATCGACGACCTTGGCGCGACCGGCATTCAGGTTTTGTCCGATTTTTGAGATTTTACCGTCCTTGACCAAAACATCGGTATTTTCAAGAATTCCGGCATCTTCACTGGTCCATACCGTGGCATTTTTGAATAACATATCCTCCGATTTCGGTTTGGAGGAATACCCATAACCCAAATTGGGATAGGTAACGGCCACCATTTCTGGCTTATCGGCCTCTTTTTTCCCTTTCTCTTTTTCTGTGTAAGCTTTTGTCTGGGTTGCCCTAAAGGAAGATTCACTTCCGTCAGGTAGCATCAATCTGCCATTGATGGCCTGTGTATTGCCCTTGACCAATCCCGTCAGGCGATAGAGCTTATCGTCTTGGGAAAAAGACAGGTTCATCCAATCATCTTTATAAGTAATTTTGGATTTTAATTTATTCGTGTCCTTTTTTACTTCTGCTTTAGGTTTACTAGGTTCACCGGTAATAGAAAGTTTAAAGGATTCATTCCCGGCCATTAAATCATAATCCCCGCGAATATCCAATTGATCCTTGTCATTGATGACATTCTTGGAGCCTTGAACCCAATTCTCATAAAGGGTAGTAGTCTTATCAAAAATATCACCTGAAGTAATCAAGAAGTTGGCATAACGACCTTGTTGCAAGGATCCAATTTTATTTGATTGCCCTAAGGTCTGTGCAGGAATGGTTGTCAAGGCCTCCAGGGCCTTAGTTTTTGAAAGGCCGTAGGTAATGGCCTTTTGTAATTTGTCTTTAAGTTTCGCTGGTGATTTTAATCCATTTAGCGTAAAAGAAAAAGTAACGCCATTTTCCGCCAATATTTTCGGATTAGCCGGAGCTTGGTTCCAGTGACGCATATCCTCCAGAGAAACATACAATGCCTGATATGGATTGCTCACATCATAGACATCCGGAAAATTTAGGGGAAGAATGAGTTTTGCGTTGGTACCCTTAATATCGGATATTGCCTCATATTCATCACCACCGCCCAAAATCGTGTACTGTATTCCGTTTTTATCACCAATACCATCAGCTCTCAGAACATTGCCTTTATCCCCAGCAGCAATAATCTGTACCATGCCCTTATTGGCATTCAATGCCTCTAAGGAACGGTCTTTGCTAGGTACATTACCTTTGGCATACCAATCGGCATCAGTATACATTTGGCGTAATAAAGCCATGGCACCCATTAATGATGTAGGGTAGCTCTGTCTTGAAGCCACACTTTTTGAAAATGAGAAGTAATGACCCGATTTATCATCAATCACCCTTTTTGAATCATCCGCTTTGCTGTTCAAAGCTATTAAAACACCCGTTCCACGGGCAATACCATCTTGAATATGGGAATTGACAACACCAAATCCGGCATCGCGCAGTTCCTTGGCTTTTTTATCGTCATATTTGAATTTACTGATTGCATTGTTCTCGGGCATAATGTGGTCGTTCCAGTAAAAACCTTCTCGAGTGGCATCATATTGAGGAGAACGCCCGCTGCCTTCGGCCCGTTTTGGTTTGCTTACCCCAAAATCAGAATAGATATCAATAAAAGAAGGATAGATTGATTTTCCATCCAGATCAATTCGCACTGAATTTTTTGGAATGGTAACGGTTTTACCAACCTGTACCACCTTTCCATTCTGTATCAGCAAGGTGCCTTGCTCAACGACCTGGGTAGGTGTAATGAATATCTTGGCATTCGTAAATGCAGTATAATTGTTGTTTTTTGATTTTACCCCATCGTTTTCCGGAAAGTAATCCTGGGCAAATAAAGATGCGCAGCACCAAAACATGGTGAGCACCAGAAATTTTATTTTCATATTAAAGCTTTAGTTAATTAGTCGTTCTAAAGATATATGATGGCTATGAATAATGGGGTATGTTCACTTTTATTTAACGTTTATCGGATGCTCCTTGTGATAAGTAACCAATAGGGAAACCACGGCACTATAACTCTTGATGCCTTTGGGTTGGTTATTAGCTTTTAAGAATGTGTCGAAAATTGACTTAAATATCGGCTCCAAGGGATTTTCGAACGACTGCCAAAAATCGGCCATTTCCTTGAAGTTATTTTGTGTACCAGGATTCATCTTAGCGTATAGCTCTTTGAACTTTTCTTCATCATGACGGCGAATATCACTGAGTCCGTATCCCAAGGCATAGGCATAGGCAGCATATTGAAAATAAATATCCGTGTTATGAATAGTAGCCAAGTACCCAATGAAATTGGTCTCGTTTTCTGCAGAGTATCCAATTTGATGCCCAATTTCATGGCCACTTACGACAGGAAATCTAAAGTTAGGGAGTCGTCCGTTTACCTGTGCCTCATGGGTAAATGGATTCAGATACCCCCCATAGCCCATATATGATAAGGCCGTACTAAATATCGATTTTTTTATGCTTGGTTTTTGATAGGAAATAAAGGGATAGTCGTTTTTCAGGTTTTCATAACCTATCAAGGTTTTATTGAAAATTTCATTTTTGGAATATGGAATTTTAACAGCCAATGCCGTATCTTGGGTTATACTAAATTGAAGTTCATTGGTTTTTAAAATCAAGACTTCTACGAGGCCTATTAGATCATCATCGGAATGTTTTTCATTAAAAGCGAACTTCTGGGCTAAAGGTTGCCGATAATAGTTCATTCCCCAGAGCAAATGAAAGGTAAAGTAGACAATAGAGAGTACGAATAGCACATCCCTTAAAAACCGGAGGGGATAGGTACGTATTTCCGACCATTGTTTTATCACATACCAAATCGCTAATACGGAGAGTATAAAATAGAAAACATCGCCAATTGAGAAAGGAATCCATCCGTATAAAATCCTAAAGAATTTAGAAATCCAAGGATATATGCCCTCGCTATAATAT
>JABDKZ010000441.1 GCA_013001935.1 Maribacter sp. | reverse complement strand
GTGCCATAGCATTTGGTATTGGAACTTCTGAAGTAGAAATGGTTTTGGCGACCCAATGCATTATGAAGGAGAAACCTAAAAGCATGCGAATAAATGTTGAAGGTTCCTTGAGCAAAGGCGTAACGCCCAAGGATGTGGCACTTTATATCATATCACAGCTGACTACCTCTGGGGCAACAGGCTATTTTGTAGAATATGCAGGTCAAGTTTTCCGCGACATGACAATGGAGGGAAGAATGACGGTTTGTAACCTTAGTATAGAAATGGGTGCTCGGGGCGGTATGATCGCTCCAGACGCCAAGACTTTTGAATATGTGAAAGGACGTGAGTTCTCACCAAAAGGTGCGGCTTTGGATAAAGCCATGGCCTATTGGGACACCTTGCATACCGATGAGGGTGCGCAGTTTGACAAGGAAATTACATTTGATGCCGCGAATATAGAGCCTATGATCACTTATGGAACAAATCCAGGTATGGGTATCGGAATTTCCAATGACATCCCGACTGCCGGTTCCGTTGAAGGTGGTGAGGCAACATATAGGAAATCATTGCAATACATGGATTTCAATGAAGGTGAACAAATGATGGGCAAGGATATTGATTTTGTGTTCCTAGGTAGTTGTACCAATGGTCGCATTGAGGATTTTAGGGCTTTTACCTCTATTGTCAAGGGAAGAAAAAAAGCGGCTAATGTTACGGCATGGTTGGTTCCCGGATCACATCAAGTTGAAAAGGCGATAAAAGAGGAAGGTCTTCTCGATATTCTTCACGAAGCGGGATTTGAATTGAGAGAACCTGGTTGTTCTGCTTGCTTGGCCATGAACGACGATAAGATTCCTGCTGGCAAATACGCGGTAAGTACCTCTAACAGAAACTTTGAAGGACGCCAAGGCCCAGGTTCAAGAACCTTATTGGCCAGTCCGTTGGTTGCAGCGGCAGCAGCAGTAAGCGGTAAAGTAACCGATCCGCGTAATTTAATGTAATCAAATTAGCGCCGAATGCTAAGCGCTGAGCGCAAAATAAAATGAGAGACTATCGTAAATATGAAGTTTGGAAATTAGGGCACAAAATAACTTTGAAAGTTTATGATATAACAAAAATATTTCCAAAAGATGAGCAATTTGGGCTTATAAGCCAGATGAGAAGAGCATCATATTCCATACCTTCAAACATCTCAGAAGGTTGCGGAAGGGAGTCAGATGCGGAATTTAAAAGATTCTTGGTAATTGCAAGGGGCTCAGCTGCAGAATTGGAGTATTTTACTGTTCTAGCAAATGACTTAGGATATTTAGACGAAGTGACACATACTCAGATATACGATGATGTGAATAAAGTAAAAAGAAGTTTAAATAATTTAATTCAAAAGATATAATATCAAATAATCAGCGCATCACGATTTGCGTCGTGCGCAAAGCAAATAGAATATGGCATACGATAAATTCAACATATTAACTTCTTCGGCAGTTCCGCTTCCAATAGAAAATGTGGATACCGATCAGATTATCCCTGCACGTTTTTTAAAGGCAACTGAAAGAAAGGGTTTTGGAGATAATCTTTTTAGGGATTGGCGCTATAATGCCGACAATTCACCCAAACGGGATTTTGTTCTGAACAACCCTATTTACAGTGGTAAAATTTTGGTTGGAGGAAAAAACTTTGGTTCGGGCTCTTCTAGGGAACATGCGGCTTGGGCTGTTTATGACTACGGTTTCCGTTGTGTGATTTCCAGTTTCTTTGCGGACATTTTTAGAAATAACTGCTTGAATATTGGGGTTTTGCCCGTTCAGGTGAGTCCAGAATTCCTTCATAAAATATTTACGGCCATTGAGGCGAATCCCAATACGGAATTGAAAGTGGATCTTCCCGAACAATCCGTAACTATATTAGCCACAGGTGAAAAAGAAAGCTTTGAGATCAACGATTACAAGAAATCAAATATGCTGAATGGTTTTGATGATATCGATTATTTATTGAATATAAAAGATCAGATCAGCTCATTTGCCCAAGACACACCACTCTAATGGCTTTACAGACCTTATGAAAAAGAAACGGATTGAAATAATGGATACTACGCTTCGAGATGGGGAACAGACCTCTGGAGTGTCTTTTTCCGTTTCCGAAAAACTCACTTTGGCAAAATTGCTATTGGATGAACTCAATGTTGATCGTATTGAAATAGCCTCCGCCCGGGTTTCTGAAGGCGAATTAAAGGCCGTGCAGGAAATTACAGCCTGGGCTGCGGAACAAGGCTATCTTGATAGGGTTGAAATACTGACCTTCGTTGATAATGGGGTTTCATTGGAATGGATGAAAAAAGCTGGTGCCAGGGTGCAGAATCTTTTGACCAAGGGATCGTTGAACCATCTTACCCATCAGCTCAAAAAAACACCTGAGCAACATTTTAGGGATATTTCAAAAACCCTGGATTTAGCTCAAAAGCAAGGTATCAAAACCAATGTCTATTTAGAGGATTGGAGTAATGGTATGCGAAATTCTAAGGATTATGTTTTCCAATACTTGGATTTTCTGACAAAACAGCCTATTGAACGCATTCTCTTGCCAGACACTTTGGGCATTCTTACCTATTCAGAGACCTTTGATTTCATCTCTGATATCATAGAACGCTACCCAGATACACATTTTGATTTCCATGGACATAATGATTATGATTTGGGGGTAGCCAATGTCATGGAAGCTGTTAAGGCCGGTTGTCATGGTTTACACCTTACGGTGAACGGAATGGGAGAACGAGCTGGTAATGCCCCCATGGCAAGTGCCGTTGCTGTCATCAACGATTTTTTACCTGATGTTGGGATTTCTGTCAATGAATCCTCCTTGCATAAAGTCAGCAAATTAGTTTCTGCCTTTACTGGATTCGGTATCCCAGCGAACAAACCAATTGTAGGTGATAATGTTTTTACACAAACTGCTGGTATACATGCAGATGGGGATAGCAAGAAAAATCTTTACTTTAATAATTTATTACCCGAAAGATTTGGCCGAAAACGCAAATATGCCTTAGGCAAAACATCAGGTAAAGCGAATATCCTAAAGAACTTACAAGAGTTGGGTTTGACCTTGAATGATGAAGAACTTAAAAAAGTAACCGAACGGATCATTGAGCTTGGGGACAAAAAGGAAAAGGTTACCAAGGATGATTTACCTTATATAATTTCAGATGTATTGAACAGTGGCGATTACCAACAGAAGGTTTTCGTAAGATCCTATGTTCTCACACACTCCAAAGGATTAAAACCCTCTACTACGGTTGCTGTAGAAATTGATGGTGAACTCTATGAGGCCCATGCCCAGGGAGACGGACAATATGATGCGTTTATGAATGCACTACGAAAAATATACAAATCAAGGAAAAAAGATTTCCCACAGTTAACAGATTACGCAGTTCGTATACCTCCAGGAAGTCATTCAGATGCACTCTGTGAAACCATAATCTCCTGGGATAATAATGGCAAAGAATTCATTACCCGTGGTTTGGATTCAGATCAGACCGTATCAGCCATAAAGGCAACAGAAAAAATGTTGAATATTATATAATACTAAACTTAATAGAATACTATTACATGAAATTAAATATAGCGCTTTTAGCAGGAGACGGCATAGGTCCAGAAGTAATAGATCAGGCGGTTAAAGTTTCAAATTCAATTGCAAAAAAATTCAATCACGAGATCAGTTGGACACCCGCATTAACGGGGGCAGCGGCCATTGATGCCGTTGGAGAACCTTATCCTGATGAAACCCATGAAATTTGCGCCAATGCCGATGCCGTATTATTCGGTGCGATTGGTCATCCCAGATTTGACAACGACCCTTCGGCCAAGGTAAGGCCGGAACAAGGATTGTTGAAAATGAGGCAAAAATTGGGCCTTTTTGCTAATGTTAGACCAACCTTTACATTTCCCTCATTAATAGACAAATCCCCTTTAAAGCGCGAACGTATCGAAGGCACCGATTTGATTATCCTTAGGGAATTGACAGGGGGCGTTTATTTCGGGGAACGAGGTCGAAAGGATGATGGCAATAC
>JABDKZ010000438.1 GCA_013001935.1 Maribacter sp. | reverse complement strand
CTAGTATAGTAGTAGCCCATATTGTTGGGTAGGGGAATACCACCATCGGTGTTTGTCGGGTCGAAGACATCGGTATCTGTGAGAAAAGTGTAACTATTGGTGAAACCTATTCCTAACTCCGATTGATCCTGAAAGCCCAATCTTCCTGAAAATAATATAGTATGGTCCGTTTTCTGATAGTCCAAAGCCGGTCTCCATGTAACTATTGGGAATAATTCAAAACTATAGGAATTAATGGATTTACTCTTTGGCCAAAACACCCTTTCAAATGAGGTCGCCCATTTTAATATATCGGTACGTGGTATAAAACCAAGGTCCGATCTGAAATCTTCGTTGATGTATGCAAGATCGCTGAATACATTATAAAATCTTGTTCTTCGCGATAAGAAGGCCCCTGCAGAATAGCTACCCGTTTTATCATCTGGCTGAAAAGATGTGTGGGTGTAGAATTTACCGATCCACTTATTATCCTTTGAAGCCAGATTGTAATCTATACCCACTACGCGATTGTATTTATCCTCTGGTCTTATAAAATCATAATCCTTAAAAGACTCCCGATTAATAAAGAACATGCCGATATTCGACCGAGCAAATAGCTTTTTTTGAATAGCCAACATCGTGTTGTTATTCGACGCAATTTGATTTTCAAGATCTTCATCGGTTTGAATACTCAATACTCCTAAGCGCCAATCCTCATTTAATTTTCCACTGAGTCTAACCCCCCCGATTATTCTATTTTCTATTGTATTGCCTGCAGTATCTTGAGCGATACCTATGCGCCTAGAGAAAAATGGATTGGCATCCCTGCTACCGCCAAAACTGCCGAAGAGATCACTATTGTCTATAAAAAATTGTCGCTTTTCTGGTAATGAAACCTCGAAGCGTGTAAGATTAGTAATGATATTGTCTACCTCTACATTAGAAAAATCTGGATTAACGGTGATATCCAAATTCATGCCGTTGCCGATAGCGATCTTGGCATCGCCACCAACTTTAAGATTGGTATTGCTTTTATCCGATTCAAAATCCTTCTCTGAGATTGTATTTATGTAAGGAATTAAAGCAAATGGAGTTTTGGATTTACTCAGCGGTTTTTCAAAATGCATATCGCCCATAAAGGCCAAACTGACCAAAAACTGGCCTTGGGGTACGCGATGCCAGGTACTACGCTCGTTTGTCTGCATATCAAAACGGTAGCTTTGAAAACGCCATTTGGTCTCCCCGTCCTTGAATTTAAATGAGGTCAAGGGTATGGCCATCTCTGAGGTATAGTAGTCTCCATATATCTTGGACTCGCCCTTCCATTTAACATCCCAAGAGGTATTAAAACCCCTTAAATCGGAACCACCCCCCGATATCAAAACCTCCCGGCGAACACCATATGGGTTAATCCCGAACAAAAAGGCATTGGTGCCATCATTAAAAGTATCAAATACCAAACTCATACTGTCACCATTAGAGGCGCGAAAGTCCCTTTTTAACGAAGGGGTTATCCAATTACTGCCAATAGATTTTACGGTAATACCAATATAGAGATGTGTATTGCTAACAACCATTTTTATCTCGGAAGGTTGTTCGGCAAGTACTGAATCTGTGGGGAAATACTGCTGAAAGTCATGTGGGCCATCGGCAGTTTTCCAAAAGGATTCATCAAGAATTCCGTCAATTTTAGGAATTGCTGTAACATATTTTACGGTAAATTCTTTGGTATTGTTTTGACCAAGAGAAGCTGCAGTATAAAAGAGAAGTAGTAGCGCGCAAAAAACTCTTGTCATTGGTTTTGGTTTGGTTGATGGCCAAATTTAAGGGTTTATATCGTTACAGCTATACTAATTGTATTATTAAGGGTGGCGCTTCTTTTTAGGTTCCCTTTTTGCCTCTTTTAAGCTCTTCATGAGCATCCATTCTATTTGGCCATTGGTACTACGAAATTCATCTGATGCCCATTTTTCAATAGCTTTCAGCATTTCTTCGTTCATACGTAATGCAAATGCTTTCTTTTTGCTCATATCAAAGTACTAATTCCTATCTATTTTTGTCGCGTTCTAAAACTGCCTTCATAGCATTTGAATGTGTTAGACGTATAATACTTATTACTTGCCAACCTTGTTTGGCCAAAGAATTAAGCTCATCTTCGAAATCCAGATCTTGATTACCAAGAAACTTTTCCTTTTGTTTGATTATCCTATATTCTTTCATTCTTTTTTGTTTAGGTAAAGTGCAATCACTTTTTTTGCTTGTTCCTGTTTTTGGGTTCCAATCAGTATTTTTTTGCCTGTTTTAAGCTCAATCTGAACTCCTTTGGTTCCCTTAACATTAAAAGCCCTGCCTTTTCCCAATGAAGTGCGATACCCCCAACCCCCATATTCCATAATCGGGTTATAGGTTCTAACATAGCAATTCTGAATATCGGTCCAGGCTATTTTTTTGGGAGAAAAATGAAAGGGTAAGAATTGATATGAGATTCCACTTTCATCTATTTCTGTTTGTAATTTTAAATAATAAAATAAAATCAAAATAGGGAGTATCGATGCAATAACGATCAATTGACCTACGGAATCATTAGGACTAACATTACCTACTGCTTCATTAATGAAATACCAATTATAAATAGCGTACCCTACAAATAGCACAAGTGATATGAATAGCAATTGTAACCACCACTGATTAAACCGTTGTGTTTCTGAGAATACTCTCATTATCAATGATTTAGCGTACCTGCATTCACTATTGGTGAAGCATCTTTATCAGAGCAAAGAACCACCATTAAATTGCTCACCATCGCTGCTTTTCGCTCTTCATCCAAGTCTACCAATTCTTTTTTACCCAGTTCTGCCAAGGCCATTTCAACCATACTTACGGCACCTTCCACTATTTTGTGCCTAGCGGCAACTATCGCTGTGGCTTGTTGTCGTTTGAGCATCGCGTTGGCAATCTCTTGTGCATAGGCTAAATAGCCTATCCGCGCCTCTAAGACCTCGATCCCTGCCATGGATAATCGTTCTTGCACCTCTTTTTCCAAAGCTTCGCTTACCTCATTAACACTTGAACGCAAGGTAATATCCTCATCGGTACCATCATCGGCAAAGTTATCATAAGGATACATACTTGCCAATTTTCGAACAGCGGCGTCTGTTTGGACGCGGACAAAATTCTTATAATCATCAACGTCAAATGCAGCCTTGTAGGTATCGGTTACGCGCCAGACTAGAATTGTACTTATCATGACCGGATTACCTAGCTTATCATTTACTTTAAGACGTTCACTATCAAAATTACTTGCCCGTAGTGAGATTTTCTTTTTGGTATACAGGGGATTAACCCAAAAAAGCCCATTGTTTTTTATAGTCCCAACATATTTTCCGAACAAAAGCAAGACCCTTGAACTATTCGGATTTACTAAAACAAATCCCGGAAGCATGAATACGGCAATAACCACGGTCGCAACGGCAAAAAAGTTTGGGATTCGCAATAGGACTACCAAACCCCCAAAGAATAGGATTAAAAATAGTACGAGCATTATGTAACCATTCATTGGTGTTGTATTTTTTTCTTGAGTCATAATTTAAGTATTTGATATTAAAATGATATCATAAATATATCATAATAATTCAATATTCCAAATAAAATGCGAAAAATTTTAAACGGGTCTGAATTATGGTCGTATTAAATGGGCCCTGTTTATAGAATTAATATTCTATTGCATACATTTGAATCAAATAACATGCAATGAAAAAAATCCTCCTTTTACTCTTTTTATCAGCTCAATTTTCCTTCGGAAGCACTATTTTTTGGTCGAAAACAGGGCATAGGGTGATTGGTGAAGTTGCCCAAGAAGAACTTTCGGGAAGGGCAAGACGTGCTATAACTAAACTTTTGGATGGGCAGAGTATGGCTTCTATTTCGAATTTTGCCGATGAAATAAAAGCTGATAGGCGTTATAGGGAATTCAGTGCTTGGCACTATGTGAATATTCCAATAAATAAGTCATATTCCGATATTGAACCCAGTAAATATGGTGATTTGGTTACCGGTATTCAGAAATGTATTGCAATGGTTGAAAACGAGAAAAACACGAAAGAAGATCGGGTTTTTTATCTTAAAATGTTGGTGCATTTAGTTGGGGATTTGCACCAACCCATGCATGTTGGTAGGGTTGAAGACAAAGGTGGCAATGACATACAACTACAATGGTTCGGCAAGGGAAGTAACTTACATAGGGTGTGGGATTCTAATATGATCAATGATTATGGTTTAAGCTATACTGAATTGACAGCTTCGCTACCAGTGCTTAATAAGAAGGAAAAAAAGGCCCTCCAAAGCGGTACCGTGCTTGAATGGGTATCCGAATCGCAAGAAATAGCCAATAAACTGTATACCTCTGTTGGGATAGGTGAAAAGTTGGCCTATGGCTATAGCTACACCTGGTGGAGCACCGTTGAAAGTCAACTTCAAAAGGGTGGGTTGCGCTTAGCCAAGGTACTTAACGAACTTTTTAAGTAAGTAGAAAGACTAAGTAACAGTTGAAAATCAACTAATTAGCACCTAATTTTGACGTTTTATCCTACCTATTAGGAATATTATCGAAAACTTATACCTTGGCATAAGATTTGAAGTTATAGTATTGAGGTTATGCATGAGGACATTAGTTCAGCAACCCGAACGCTAAAGACAGTGCTTAACTCGATACAAGGGTATAGAAAAAATCGGTGATGGACCGATTTTTTTTATTGCAATATCCTGAACGTTAAATTAATTCGTTCAGAAATTTGTTTGGATGTTTTGGGAATCTGATGTTGCCAATAATGTTGGGTGCTTCCTTTCATTAACAGTAAGCTACCGTGGCCTAGCACTATTTTGTGTTTAATCTCGCTATTTTTTTTATTTCTCAGATGAAATGGGCGCTCTTGACCAAGGCTCACAGAAGCAATTATGGGGTCCTGTCCCAATTCCTTTTCATCATCAGCATGCCACCCATTGCTGTCCCTGCCATTTCTATAGCGGTTCAAAAGACAAGAATTAAAGACAGCGCAGTCAATGCCCTCGATTTTTTGTTTTATTTCCAATAATTCCTTGGTGAACGGAAGGGGTTGCATGGTAATATTGGAATATGAGTACGTTTTCGAGCTATCGCCGTAGAAGGCCGTTAGCCTTGGTTGGGCATACACTTTGCCAAAAACCTTTATGTCATCTTGCTGCCAGGGGATCGTCTCCTTAAAAAGTTCAAAATACCTAAGCGCAGCTTTAGCGGTTAGAAAATCTGGATAATAGGTAATATTACTTTGGGGAAGATCAAGACGTAGCTCTGATTCGGACATTATTTTAGAATAGTTTTTAATTGTTTTCTATATTCAGACGGATTTTGACCCGTAAAAGCTTTGAATGACTTGTTGAAATGCGAAAAATTATTGAATCCACACTCAAAACAGACTTCAGTAATACTCATTGGTTGTTCGGCCAATAATTTAGACGCGTGTACGAGACGATATTCATTTAAAAATTGTACAAAGGTTTTATTGGTGATCTTTTTGAAATACCGGCAGAATGAAGGAACGGTCATACTCACCATATCCGAAATTTCAGGTAAGGAAATTTCCTCTTTGAAATTGTTCTTTACATGGTTGAATACAATATTAATGCGATCATTATCCTTTGTATCGGCTTCAAGCGAATATCCATGGGCATTCAAGATTCTAAATTCCTCAGTATTTCCCAAGCCATGCAGAATATCCAATAT
>JABDKZ010000402.1 GCA_013001935.1 Maribacter sp. | reverse complement strand
CTCAAATTAGTAACTTCAGCAGGCCAATAATTCATTTGTAAATTAATGTTCAAATGGTAATCGGCATTCCAAGGGGCCTCAATATGTTCGTTCCAAATACCTTGTAAGTTTGCAGGATTGCTACCTTGTCTAGACGAAGCAATCAAAAGATACCGGCCATATTTAAAAAGTTTTGCGGCCAAATCAGGATCTTCACCCCCATCTTTTATCCTTTGCAGTCTGGTATCGATAGGTAAACTGTCCAATTCTTTCCCACCCAAATCCAAACGCACGCGCTCATAGAGCTTTTTGTAATCTTTTTTTTGTTTTTTCAATAGTACCTCAAAGCATTGGTTTGAAACCTTTTGCAAGGTTTCCAAATTTCTGGTTTGATAATTTTCACCGTGATAATAAGAGGTATTGCCCACTACATAAATAATGGCTTTCTTCACTCCTTTCAATTCCAACTGGCCATTCTTGGCGGTCACGGTGCCCGATTCATTTTTAACACGCAATCGGGTTTCAAACTTAACCCCATAATCCAAAGGATAGGGCTGGGAACCCCTTTTACCCCCAAATTGGGTTACTACCCCTTTCATACTAATTTCTGTTTCTGAAGGGTTCTGGGTTGTGACCGTCGTGTGGCCTTTGTCCTTGGGCCGATCCATGCTTAGCGTAAAAGTCATCCCCTCAGTTGCCGTTGTCATCAGTTCTATGACCAAAACATCATCTGGATAGGACGCGAAAACTTTTTGGGAATAGGAATTCCCTTTTGAATCATAATTTACGCTAACCAAAGCATCATCCAGACTCAGTGCCCTTGAATAGTTTTCGTACGTTTCTCCACTCTTAAAATCGATATACAAATCACCCATGGTCTGGTGCGAACGAACAATAGATTTATAGGAGAATTTTGCCACAATCAGACTATCTACTTCATGGGTTTTTCCTTCAAGCAATAGGCTTCTAATAGTATTCAAGTCATCAGGGGTTCCTCGAGAATCACCCCAATCGGGGCCCCCTGGCCACATAGAATCCTCATTCAATTGAATGCGCTCGTGCTGTGGATTACCAAAAATCATAGCTCCTAAACGCCCATTGCCTACTGGTAAGGCCTGCATCCATTCTTGGGCAGGCTCTTCATACCATAATTCATCTTTCGCTACTTCCTTTTCATTACCACATGAATGAAGTAATACTATTAAAAAGAGGAACAAGAATCTATTTTTGATATTCATTAGCTATTAGAGGGTTTACAAATTTTTAAAAATCCAAGCGTCTGTTCTAAAGGCCGAAGCAGGAAGACCTTCTTTGTTATATAATAGAGGTTCGGCAGTATCTGTGAATGCAAATCTTACAGCTTTGGGGTTTTTCACATTTTTAGCGGAAACGATAATCGTATTGCCCACAATTTTAGCTTTTGCAGGATGAAAAACCTGATCAGGGCCTGCTATGGTAAAGCTGGTCAAATGTTTCCCTTTTTTAATCAGGCCATTTTCAGCATGATCAAAGGATAGGACTGCTTTGTTTTTCCTGATTTCCATTGATTTGTAAATGGGTCCTGAATGTTCTAAATCTTCAAGTCCATAATCTTTGGCCAATGCCCACAGGGCCAACCTTCTTCCCACCTCCTGCTTGTTTATGGGATGTATATTCTCCAAATTACCTATATCATTCGTGACAGCCATTCCGGTTTTTGGAGTATGCAACATGGTCGATAATTGGGCATCCCTGACAATGGCCGCATCTATAGCATCCATTTCACCGTATTTAAAGGGAGCTATTTGTGCAAAATAAAATGAAAAATCAGACTGCCAGAGGTTCCTCCATGATTTAATGAGTAAAGGAAATGATGTATAATATGCATTCGGGTTTTGTCTATTTGATTCACCTTGATACCAAATACACCCTGCGATATTAAAATTAGACAACGGATGAATCATTGCATTATATGCCATTCCTGGGTCATTGGGCCACCAAGGTTTTGCCTCAATTTTGGTAGCTGCCTTTTTTAATTCTTCATTTTCATTGATTAATTCTGTCGGTATCCAAGTCTCTATAGGGGTTCCGCCCCAATTGGAGCTAATCATTCCCATAGGCACTTCTATTTTATCTTGAACATTCCTGGCAAAAAAATAAGCTATAGAGCTAAACCTACTCATGGTTTCAGGAGTACATTCAACCCATTTACCTGGGGTATCGTCCTGTGGGAATTTCGCAGTATGCCTATCAACCTTAAAAAATCGAATCCTTGGGTAATTTGCTTTTTTAATTTCTTCCTCGGCATTCAGCAAACCCTGCGTAGGTGTCCATTCCATATTCGATTGGCCAGAGGCAAGCCACACTTCACCAATCAAAACATTCTTGATCATGAGCTCCTCATGACCCTTAATTCGTACAGTGTAAGGGCCACCCGCCTTAGGGGTTGTGATTTGTGCCGACCATACGCCTTGATAGGCATCGACTGTGACTTCAGAATCACTCCAAGATCCAATTACCGTGATTTTTTCTGAAGTATCCGTTGTCCATCCCCAAATTGTGACTTCAGAGTTTTGCTGTAAAACCATATTATCAGATAAAATTGATGGTGTCCAGATTTTGGTATATCCCTCATGGGCAACCCCTAAGATTAGCAACAAGGAAAAGTAAAATTTTATTTTCTTCATGATTGATTTAATTTATCCTTTAATAATTTTAGTTGCTTCCAATCTTTGGAACCATACCCTTCCAAGTCGTTTACTTGTTTCGTTCCTGGAGTACTTCGCCCATTTTCAATATATTGGATAATAAGTTTACTTAGTTGATTTTCAATTTCTGGATGCTTGCCGAATAGATTTGTTTGCTCCGCAGGATCATTACTTAAATCATACAGCTGAAAAAAGGGAAGTTCACCAATATCGTTTGCATTAGGTTTAGGGT
>JABDKZ010000134.1 GCA_013001935.1 Maribacter sp. | reverse complement strand
GTGTTTTTTCGTGTTCCAGTTTAACGATAATATCACCTTTATTGGTTTGGATATCAGCGAAAAGACCATCCCCTAAATCGGCATGTTTGCTGGTTTTACAGCTCGTTAAGGCCAGGGTAACAGTGAGTAGTAATAAATATGTTTTTTTCATTTTAATTTTGAATACTATCTTGTTGTTTTTCAATTTTTAAGACCGTTACTGTTGATTTTATAGGTACATTGATTCCAATTTTATTATTGTCTCCATGATATCCATAAGCCATTGAAGAGGGAAACAAAAAAGTCGCTGTTTCCATCTCTTTTAAAAGTTTTACGCTATTGCGTAATCCCGTGAATAATTCTTGTTTATCCACTTTATATTTTAAAATACCAATTTCCTCACCTGAATAGATGGTATCATTTGAAAAACTCATTACATTGTATGTAAGTGTTACCAAATCATTGGGCTGTGGAAAGTAAGTAGCCGCTTCATTTCTTTGAACATAATAATACCACGCACCTGCAGCACTATGCTCGTACTTCCGCAATGAATCTTGTGACATGATATTTTTCATTAATTCTTCTTCCAATGCCAAAAGCTTTTTACTTCTTTCGACAGAGGCATTTAAGCTACCACTTTTGACTTTTACAGGGCGTCGTGGTTCGGGGCTTCCACAACTCGCCAGGCAAAAAACCAACCCAATTAGAAATCCCTTTTTCATGGTTTTAATTGTTCTTTATAATCTGGTAATATAGAAACAAAACGATTCACGGTTTCGACTAATGCTATTTCGCTTTTACCGCCAGCCGCGTTAGTGTGTCCACCACCCATAAAATGCTTTCGTGCAAACTCGTTTACCGAGAAATCGCCTTCAGAACGAAACGATATTTTGATAATTCCTTCTTCCTTGTTTTCAATAAATATCACGGCAAAACGGATACCCGATAAGGTAAGGCCGTAATTAACAAACCCCTCGGTGTTCCCTTTTTGATAGTTATAGGTATCAAGTTCGTCTTGACTAAGCGTGATATAAGCCGTATTATAATCTTCCAAAATCACCATATTTTTTAGGGCACAACCTAAAAGATGCAATCGGCTAGGCGTATTTGTATCATAGACTAAATTATGCGCTTTTGTATTTTCAGCTCCTTTTTCAATAAGGGCAGCAACCACTTTGTGTGTTCTACTCGTGGTCGATGCATATTTGAATGAACCCGTATCGGTCATTATTCCTGTGTAAATGCAAATAGCGATTTCAGGTGTTATTTTGTCGTCATCACCCAAGTATTCTATAAAATTATAAATCATTTCACAGGTAGAACTCATGTTCACATCTGAATACATGATATGGGCATAATCCGAAGGCGCTTGGTGGTGGTCGATCATTACGAAGGTCGCAGCCGATTCTTTCAACGGTGATTCCATCTGGCCAATGCGTCCTAAGTGGTTAAAATCCAAAGTAAAAACAATACTAGCCTCCGTAATTTTCTCCTTGGCTTGGGCATTCTCTTTTTCAAAATTGAGAATTTGTTCATGACCGGGCATCCATTTTAAGAAACTCGGATAGTCGTTAGGAGAAACAACGGTTGCCTCTTGCCCCATTTTCTTAAGATAATGCCATAATGCCAGGGTTGAACCAATAGCATCGCCATCTGGATTCTTATGAGGAACGATCACGATTTTCTGTGGTTTCGAAAGTAGTTGCTTTACCGCATTAATATGCTCTAAATTCATGCGCGCAAAGATAGCAATATAGCCTAGATTTTCATCATAAATGGTAATTTTTACCGATGAACCTAGGCTATCGGGAAAGAAGAAAATAAGAATGGAAATGCAAAAGTGGCATTTGAAGAAGCATTTGATTTGTTAAAGATTGCAGAACCTTCAAAAAAAAGTCTTTTGTTTCGCTTGTCAATATTCACGTCACACTTGGGGTTAATAGCCATGTAATTCTTACTTGCCGATTCATGAATAAAACGTATTTTTGCCCAAAATTTTTACAAATGACTACAAATAGAACTTTTACAATGATCAAACCCGATGCGGTTGAAAATGGACATATCGGTGCCATTTTGGAAAAAATTACCTCTGCGGGTTTTAAGATTGTGGCAATGAAATATACTCAGTTGAGCAGAAGGGATGCTGAGAAGTTTTATGAAATACATATGGAACGACCATTTTTTGCCGATTTGGTTCAATTTATGACGCGTGGACCAATAGTTTCTGCAATTTTGGAAAAAGAAAATGCGGTTGATGATTTTAGAGCACTGATTGGGGCTACTAACCCCGCGGAGGCTGCTGAAGGCACTATTCGCAAATTATTCGCAACTAATATTGCCGAGAATGCTGTACATGGTTCGGATAGTGATGAAAATGCAGCCATTGAAGGTGCTTTTCATTTTTCAGGAAGAGAGATATATTAACTCCAATTTATTTAGATGAAAAGTCACCCACCGGGTGGCTTTTTTTATCTTAAAACTATCTTTTTAACTAAGTCTCTACCGAGCTCTTCATTGAGCATTTCCATGATTTTAGTTTTACCATGACTTAATTCCTCTCGCAGTACCGATGAGGATAAGGAAACATATAATGTTTCGTTTCGAAGTTCAATGGCCGTAGTGTAATTGTTTACACCGTTACCCATTAAATTTATCCAAGCTTCGCGGGCATTCACTTTATCAATACCATGCTGTAACTTGTTTGCTTGAATAAAATCTTTCAAGACTTCGCTCAAAGGTAGATTATCGTTTTTTCGCTTCGCCATTATTTGTTTACGCTAATGGGTTTAAATCGTTTGTACTTGTAAGTAATATTTTCGGTATTAGTGACTGAGAATGAATTTTCGTCTAAGGTTTTCAAGACTTCTATCCACTCACTAAGTTCGTTTTTATAATTTATTTCAAAATGGTCTTTCCTATTAATGATCGTAAAATACTCTGCATCATTCGATGTGTCAAAAGAGCCATCAAATTTTGGATAGACTTTTTTCCGAAATCCGGATAAATCCTTTAGTTCTATGTAATCTATCGTTGTATTTATATTGTATTCCTTAATTTGTCCGTTGGCAAGGATTACTTTTTCAATTTCCCAATAACCATTTAATAATGCGAGTTCTTGCTCTGCGACTTTATTTTGGCATGCCAACAACAATATAAAC
>JABDKZ010000291.1 GCA_013001935.1 Maribacter sp. | reverse complement strand
CGGTACTCCTATTCGACATGGGTTTTCCGCTTAAACCACCCTTCTCCTCAGTAAGATAATAGGAAGATTTAAGATTTTGCCGCTCAATGGTGGTATTGGTTGCTATAATGCCATTGATCTTGGTGTCGTCAACTATTTTAATAATGTCCATTAACTGATCATCAGTCAAATCAGGAGCTATTTTCAATAAAATGGGTTTTTCTGAAACATCAGTCCGGGTAGCTGCTATTTTTGTGTTTTCCTTTTTTAATTCTTTGAGCAAAGCGGTCAAAGGCTCCTTATCCTGTAACTCCCTTAATCCTGGTGTGTTTGGTGAACTTACATTGACTACGAAGTAGTCGACATGTGGAAACAGTGCATCAAAACAAATTAGATAATCTTTGGTAGCTTCTTCATTGGGGGTAAGTTTGTTTTTCCCTATATTTCCTCCTATCAGTACTTTATGCTTTTTTTGTAAGCGGTCAACGGCATCTAATACCCCTTTATTATTAAAGCCCATTCTATTAATTATTGCCTGGTCCGCCTTTAAACGAAAAAGTCTTTTCTTAGGATTGCCATCCTGAGGTTTTGGTGTTAAGGTGCCAATCTCAATAAATCCGAACCCAAAATCAGAAAGCTCATTGTATAATTTAGCATCTTTATCAAAACCAGCAGCCAGACCGATAGGATTCTTAAATTTAAGTCCAAAAACCTCCCGTTCCAATGCTTTATCCTCAAGAACAAAAAATGATCTATAAAGGTTTGTCAAACCGACTTTACCCAGTAAACGAATCAAAAAAAATGTAAGGTGGTGTACTCTTTCAGGGTCTATTAAAAAAAGAATTGGGCGAATTAAAAATTTGTACATGGATTGCAAAAAGATTTAAACAAAAGTACAAACTCAATCCCAGTAATCCCTTTGTCCAGCCTAATTTTGTTAACATACTTGGGTTAACTATTTCGGTGGAATACTGTCCTGATAACTTGTCGGAATCACTTTGAATGGCTGTCGGTATGCCTCGTTACAAAGCGCCAAATACCGTTGATATTGATTCTTGTTAAATAATCTCAAGGTTTTTATGTCGATCATGCGTTGAATTCTGGCCATACTATCACGGATAACATTATATTTTTCAGCCAAGACCATTAATTCCGCAGCCGTACTTTGCGGATGTCTCTTCAATATATTTTCTGCCTGGTTATTCAACAGTTCGTTTCTATATTTTAATTCGGCACTATAATTAATCATTTGCTCGGCTTGTTCTTCGTTCAATTGAAATACATCAATGATCGTTTCATCCTCTGATATGCCTACCCCAAGAATACAGTCTTCCTGGGCCAGTATTCCATTGGCAAAAAATAGGCAAACAAATAGTGTCAAACAATAAAACCTAGCCATAATTACTATTAAAACCCCCTCTTTTAAAGGAACCAAAATACTAATAAAATCTGTATTTTTGAGTAAACCCAGGGCAGATGCAACAACTTCTAGACCGATTTTTAGCATATGTTAAAATCGATACACAAAGTGACCCAAATTCAGATACCACACCCAGTACGGAAAAACAATGGAACTTGGCCACTGAACTGGCTTATGAATTGGAAAGGATAGGATTAAAGGACGTATCTATCGATGACAACGCCTATATCATGGCAACCCTGCCAGGCAATATCGAGAAAGAAGTTCCTGTAATTGGTTTTATCGCCCATTTTGATACGACTCCCGATTTTAGCGGTACAGACGTAAATCCGCAGATTATTGAGAATTATGATGGCAAGGATATTATTCTGAACACTGAAGAAAATATAATTCTTTCACCTGATTATTTTCAAGACCTGTTACAATATAAGGGGCGAACATTGATTACCACTGATGGTACCACGCTACTTGGCGCCGACGACAAGGCTGGTATAGCAGAAATAATGACCGCCATGGAATATTTGGTGCTTCACCCTGAAATAAAACATGGAGAGATCAAAGTGGCATTCACGCCGGATGAGGAAATAGGTCGAGGTGCCCATAAGTTCGATGTTGATAAATTTGGCGCGGCTTGGGCCTATACTATAGATGGCAGCCAAATCGGGGAGTTGGAATATGAAAACTTTAATGCAGCAAGTGCCAAAGTCAACATTAAGGGTAAAAGCGTTCACCCAGGTTATGCTAAAGGGAAGATGATCAATGCGATTGGAATCGCGAATGAATTCATTGGGATTTTACCCCCTGAAGAAACCCCGCAACACACCTCGGGAAGGGAAGGTTTTTTTCATGTTCATCATTTACAAGGCACAATAGAACACGCCGAATTTGAGATGATTATTCGAGACCATGATTTGAAGCATTTTGAAAAACGTAAAGATTTGCTTCACAAAATAGCTATTAAATTAAATGCCGATTACGGTGATTGCCTTCAATTGGAGATTAAAGATCAATATTTTAATATGCGAGAAAAAGTAGAGCCTGTTCTCCATATTGTTGAAATCGCCAAAGAAGCAATGGAAACTTTGGGGATTGCACCCATCATCAAACCCATTCGCGGTGGAACAGATGGTTCACAACTAAGCTATATGGGGTTACCCTGCCCAAATATTTTTGCCGGCGGACATAATTTTCATGGAAAATATGAATATGTGCCTTTAGAGAGTATGCAGAAAGCAGTTGAAGTTATCGTTAAAATTTGCGAACTTACTGCTAAGAAAATGTAGAGGTCATGGGGAATTTAGAAAAATTGGAAGCTTATTTTGAAGAGGCACATCACTTCAAGGAAGGCATTTTGGCACTAAGACATTTGGCCCTGAAGACCAGCGTTACGGAAACAGTGAAATGGGGCTCGCCCGTTTACACTGTAGACGGTAAAAATGTTTTTTGGATTGCAAGATTTAAAAATCACTTTGGCTTGGGTTTTTTTAATGGGGTTTTCTTGAAAGACCCGAAAAAAGTCTTGGTAAACGTTCAAGAAGGCAAAACACAGGCAATGAGGCATTGGAAATTTAATTCCATAGAAGACATCGATGAACCTGTTATTGTTGCCTATATAAACGAAGCCATTGATAATGAAATTAGGGGAATGCGCTTAACCCCCTACAAGAAGAAAAACCCATCACTTAACATTCCCTCTTTACTAAAGGAGGCTCTTGAAGAAAATCCAAAAATGAAAAAGGCCTTTACTTCTTTGTCACCGTATAAACAGCGTGATTATGCCGAATATATTTCATCAGCGAAACAAGAAAAAACCAAAATTTCCCGTTTGGAAAAAATTATGCCTATGATCACGCAAGGCAAAGGCCTAAATGATAAATACCGTAAGGGCTAATCGCCCTATAAGGAATACATGGGCTTATTTACATGGTGTTTATAGGGTAGGCAATTTCCAGCCGTTATGATAGGTTGCCTTTAAGAATTTATTGGCTGCTTCTTGCTTAAATTCACCTTTGGTCTCATCCCAATAAATACGATCTCCAGATTTATAGGCGACATTACCCATATGCGAAACTAAAGCCGCATCATAACCAACTCCGATTGGGGCATTAAGTGCAGAAGCATCTCTACTTTTAACTGACGTAATAAAGTTAAGGGTATGAAGATCCAAGCCGTTATCT
>JABDKZ010000254.1 GCA_013001935.1 Maribacter sp. | reverse complement strand
TCGTAGATTAAGGATGTTTTAAATTCAGTAACTTACTTACTGATTTTTACCTTCCCCTTTCAACGGTATAATGCAATAATTTAAATTATGAAGCCAATCGTATTTATTTTAGTAGTCCTATTTCATTTAACAACGGTTGCCCAAACGGCCTCTGTAAAATTCTCACCGCCTCTTGCTGAGGCAACCCCCGAAAGTGTGGGTATGTCCTCAGAACGATTAGCGCTTATTGATGATATGTTAGAAAAAGAGGTATCTAATGAAACCCTTCCTGGCGTTGTTGCCTTAATTGCCCGTAATGGGAAAATTGTATTTCATAATGCGTATGGAATGGCTGATAACACTGCGTCCAGGGCTATGGAAAACGATGCTATATTTAGAATAGCCTCACAGACCAAGGCGATAACCTCAACTGCAGTTATGATATTATGGGAAGAAGGTGCGTTTAGGCTCGATGATCATGTTTCACAGTATATTCCCGAATTCGGTAAAGCCCAAATTTTGGACACTTTCAATGAACAAGATTCTTCGTATACCACCAAACCGGCCAAGGATCAGATTACTATTCGCGATCTCATCACCCACACCTCCGGTATAGGATATGGTGTTATTGATGGGGATGACCGATTTAAAAAAATATATGCTAAAGCAGGGATTACAGACCTATTTACGACTGAAAATATCCGTATTGAAGAAAGTGTAAAAAAGTTGGCGCAATTGCCCTTACACCATAATCCTGGAGATAAATTCACCTATAGTGAAGGCTTGGATGTGCTGGGTTATTTTATTGAAGTTGTATCTGGAATGCCCTTTGATAAATTTTTGAAAACCCGAATATTTGAACCTTTAGGGATGGAAGACACATGGTTTTATCTTCCCAGAAACAAGCATAATCGGCTGGTTTCAGTACAACATAAAGTAGATGGGAAATGGGAAAAATACCCCATTACCTTTTATGACACCGACTACCCCAAGACAGGTGCAAAACGTTTTTTCTCAGGAGGGGCGGGACTTTCCAGTACAGCAAGAGACTACGCCACCTTCCTGCAAATGTATTTGAACCAGGGCGAATTAAACGGTAAACGTATTTTAAGCAGAACCACAGTACAGAGTATAATGGGTAATCAAGTCGGTAAGCTGTTCAGTGATGGTGGTAAATATTACGGCCTAGCTTTTGGTGTGGTTACCGCAATGGGGCAAGATCATGGCGGCCAGGGTAGTATCGGTACTTTTGATTGGGGCGGATATTTCAACACCCAATATTTTGCGGACCCAAAAGAGCAGCTGATTGGCATTTTGATGAAGCAAACCCAGGGGCCTGTGAATGATCAAACCGGTTGGAAATTTCGCCAAATGGTTGGTGCTGCAGTTGATGATTGAATTTATGTAACTTATGTTTACACCTACGAAATGTCAGTCTGAGCGCAGTCGAAGACCTTAAGGAATGATGTTTGGTTTAAATTTAGAATGGGTAAAATTTCTGCATTCTGACAGTAATTGAATTTTATCAAAATTAGCTGTAATTATGGCTTCCTTTTTAGCCCTTGTCCAACCCTTTATTTTCTTTTCGAAAAGTATAGCTTGGATCACATCCTTGAATTTTAGAATATATTCGATTTTCAATGGTCTTCGCCTGAAGGTATAGCATGTTCTATAATGCCCTGCTTTATGCTGTGACCATCTATCGTCAAAATCACCTGTGATACCTGTATAAAAAGTATCATCAGAGCATCTTAGAATATAGACATGGTAGGAGTTCATAGTTTTCAAATCCCTTCGACTGCGCTCAGGATGACATTGGTTTTCCAATTCAGTGAATAATCAGCCCCGCAATTATGCGGGGCTTTCTAAATATTAGCTACTTCCCTAACATAAGAAGTTCATTACATTTTACCTCTGTGATGTATCTTTTATCACCTTCCTTAGTCTCATAAGAACGATGGGTAAGTTTACCTTCAACGGCAACTTCATTGCCTTTTGCCAAATAATTCTCTACAATCTCGGCAGTTTTGCCCCAAGCAACAACATTGTGCCATTGGGTATCCGTGACTTTTTCACCTTTGGCGTTCTTGTACGTCTCATTTGTTGCGATGGAAAATTTGGCAAGTTTAGCGCCACCATCCAAGTTTACAATTTCTGGGTCATTCCCCAAGTTTCCAATCAACTGTACTTTGTTTCTAAGTGCGTTCATAATTTCTATTTTATCGTGTTAAACAGTTAATACTATCGAACCTCCCTGATTCGACAATGCAAACATAGAACGGTGAAGTCAGGTTATTCGGTTGCAAAATACTTACTTTCGTTTGTAAACGTTTGTTGTCATTTGTAAACTTTTTTATGATTGTTTTTCAGCTTATTACAAAATACTATTTGTAGCAACTAATCATTATCTTTATTTGCATTACGGAAACAAAAAGACATCTAAATAAACAAGGAACCAACAATAATGAAAGATCTGATACTCAATAGCATCGAATACATATCAATTTTTATTGCCATTCTTCTGATAACCATTGTTGTTGCATTTTTGGTGAATCGTTTTTTTAAACGATTGATTCGGCGTTCAACAGAAGACATGATGAACGACCCAACGAATTACCAATTTTTACGTCATGCATTAACTGCCATAATTTACATTGTTGGCTTTAGTATCGCCATTTATTCAATGCCAAATTTGCGGGCATTGGCCAGTTCGCTCTTGGCTGGTGCTGGTATCCTTGCTGTTGCGATTGGATTTGCATCACAACAGGCGTTAAGCAATATAATTAGCGGTGTTTTTATTATTGTATTTAAACCATTTAGAGTAAACGACAGAATCAAATTAAGAGACTTGACCGGAATTATTGAGGACATTTCATTAAGGCATACCGTAATTAGGGATTTTGAAAATAAAAGAATAATTATACCCAATTCGTTGATTAGTGAAGAAATCATTGTCAATGCCGATTTCGGTGACGACAAAATCTGTAAATGGATAGAAATTGGAATTAGCTATGGCTCCAATATTGAGAAGGCAAGGGC
>JABDKZ010000230.1 GCA_013001935.1 Maribacter sp. | reverse complement strand
GGTTGGAAGTGTCTTTGGATTTTTCAATATACCCTTCAGGAGTATATTTTATCAAATTCAAAGGTGAAAATATCAAAGGAACCGCTAAAGTAATAAAGCAATGAGAGCGATAATACTGATATTATTTGGAGTTCTTTTAATTGGATGTAAAAAGAAAAGTAGCCCTAAGCCGCCGGAGATTGCCGTATTGGTTTTTCCAAACCAGAATTCTGAATGTACCACAGGGCGCGATATAAATCAGACGACAAGTGAAGTTGAATTTCAGTGGATGGCTTCAAACCATACCGAAACCTATGAACTCAGAGTCACTAATTTAAATACTAACATAACCCAAATTATTAGTACTGCTGCGATTTCAGCTAAATTAACGATTGCCAAAGGAGAGCCCTTTTCTTGGTTTGTACGTTCTCTGAACACATTGGTTACGGAAACTGCCATAAGCGAAACCTGGCGTTTTTATAATGCGGGATTCCAGACCACATATGCGCCTTTCCCAGCGGAAGTGATTTTCCCGAAAAACGGAGCATCTGTATTCAAGGATATAAATAATGAAGTAAGCTTGGAATGGGAAGGTGCCGATGTTGAGAATGATATTGAAGGGTATGAGCTTTATTTATCGCCCACGACGCCACCCGAGATTTTAATAGCTTCACCTTCATCAAATGAAAATTCAGCAAAAGTGAGTGTAACCTCAGATACGACCTATTATTGGAAAATAATAACAAAAGATAGTGAAGGCAATAGTTCTGACTCCGGAATATTTACATTTAAAGTAATTTGATCTTAAGTGCCATTGAATTGGTTCATGGTGATTTTTACTCCTGAAAGAATAAACGAACTGATCAGTTGAGTAGCTATTTCAAGGCGTTCGGGCAGTGCTTTTTTTTCCGCTTCATTCCATTTACCTAATACATAATCAACCTGTCTTCCTTTACTGAATTCAGATCCAACTCCAAAACGAAATCTGTTGTAGGTTGTAGTGTTCAAGAATAATTGAATGTCTTTCAGTCCGTTATGGCCACCATCGCTTCCTTTGGTTTTTAGCCTTATTGTCCCGAAATCTAAATTTATATCATCGGCAACTACCAAGAGATTTTCAATGGGTATTTTCTCTTTTTCCATCCAATATTTCAAAGCTTTTCCACTTCTGTTCATATAAGTAGATGGCTTAAGACAAAGTATACTTCTTCCTTTTATTTTAAAGGTTCCTACATCCCCAAGTTTAGCCGTTTCAAAATCGAATTTTTTTTCAATTGCCAATTGATCCAGAATTTTAAAACCGATATTGTGTCTTGTTTCGGCATATTCTGGGCCGATATTTCCGAGCCCTACAATCAAAAATTTTTTCATGTGGTCTGTTTCTTTTAAAAGTGTTCTAGTGTTGCCAAAAAGGAATTTTAAAAATTGACACATGATAACTTAGGCATTTTCATAAAAATACAAAAGCATCCCGAATACACGGGATGCTTTTTATCAAACATTGAATCTGAATTATTCCTTGCTTTCTGCAGCAGCTTCCGCAGCTGGGGCTTCAGTACCCTCAGCAGCTCCTTCAGCTCCTTCAGCACCTTCCACACCTTCAAGTCCTTCTTCTTCTTCTTCTTCCTCTTCAACCTCAATGACCGCACGGGCAGTTTTAACCTGTACTACAACCGTACTGTCCGGGTGTAATATTGTGAAATCATCGTTCAATAAGGATTCTACTGATATATTATCGCCAATTTTCAATTTAGAGATATCAATATTGAAGAAATCCGGTAGGTTATCTGGCAAGGCCTTAATGATAAGTTTTCTTTTTCTGAATAACAAGCGACCGCCATTTCTGACCCCTGGGGAGTTTCCTTCCAAGCGCACGGGAATATTCATAGTTACCTCCTTGTCCTTGAAGAGTTGATAAAAATCAATGTGAATGATTTTATCGCTCACTGGGTGAAACTGAATATCCTGCATTACGGCATCGATTTTATCCCCATTTTCCAACTCAATCACAACGGTGTGTGCGTTATAGGTGTATACCAAATGTCTGAATGATAGTTCATCCGCTGAAAAATGTAATGGTTTTTCCCCTCCGTATATCACGCAAGGAACCTTTCCAGCATTACGTAGGGCCTTCGTTGCCTTCTTGCCCACGCTTTCTCTTTCTGATCCTTTAATTGTAATTGACTTCATTGTTATATTTAAATATTAATTATATGCTTTTTTCTTACATTAAAAATTTAGAACTTATTGATGAATTATGGTGTACCCTATGCATGACATCTGCAAATAATGGGGCACAACTAAGTACTTTTACCTTGTCGCTTTTAATTTCTATACTGATTGAATCAGTAACGATCAATTCCTTTAATTGGGAGTTTTCTATTTTCTCATAGGCATTACCAGATAATAGACCATGGGTGGTTATTGCTCTTACGCTCGTCGCACCTCTTTCCATCATCAAATCTGCTGCCTTTGCCAAGGTCCCTGCAGTATCTACCATATCATCAACCAATACCACATTTTTACCTTCTACATCCCCAATGAGCTCCATATGGGAGATTACGTTGGCTTTAGCTCTCTGTTTATAACAGATGACCACATCACTACTTAGGGCTTTGGAGTAGGCGTAAGCTCTTTTTGAGCCTCCCATATCCGGGGAAGCTATCGTGAGGTTATCCAAATTCAATTCCTTTAAATAGGGTAGAAACATGGTTGAAGCAAACAAATGATCAACGGGTTTTTCAAAAAAACCTTGAATTTGATCGGCATGCAAGTCCATTGTAATAATGCGGGTAGCTCCTGCGGCTTCTAACATTTTTGCAATGAGTTTGGCAGCGATAGGAACCCTTGGTTTGTCCTTTCTGTCTTGCCTTGCCCAGCCAAAATAAGGCATCACCGCCGTAATGTGTCTCGCAGAGGCCCGTTTGGCTGCATCTAACATCAATAACATTTCCATTAAATTTTCAGAGCTCGGATTTGTTGATCCAATGATAAAAATACGTGCCCCACGAACAGACTCTTCGAAGGCCGGTTGAAACTCACCATCGCTGTATCTAGAAAAGTGTACTTTACCTAATTCGGTCCCATAAGCCTTGGCAATTTTTTCTGCTAGTTCTGTGCTCTGGGTACAGGCGAAAATCTTTGGTTCAGGTACTTGATAAGGCATGCTTAATGTATTGTTTTTCAAATTCTTAAACTCCTTTCCGATAAAGGAGGTGCAAATTTAGAAATTTATTTGGGTTGCTAAAGGATAAATGTTGATATTTTTTGATAGTTAAAAGAAAATATTTTATAGTTTTGCAGTCCTATTTTTAGCTGCTCGAGTGGCGGAACTGGTAGACGCGCTGGATTCAAAATCCAGTTCCTTTGGAGTGTGGGTTCGATTCCCACCTCGAGTACAAAGCCTTCAACAATTGTTGAAGGCTTTTTTTATTCAATAAAGCCCCAGGCGTTTTTTGGTTTAAATCATTTTAAGCGTATTTTTAATACAAACCAAATTCATAATGGGAACAAGAAGGGATTTTATTGAAAAGCTTACAGTTTCAGCAGTTAGCCTGCCAATTTTATATGGTTCAACCAATCTTTTCGCTGCCAGCGAACAGCCCTATAAAGGCCCGAAATTAAGAGTTGCCATTATGGGACTTGGGAGTTATGGTACCCGCGTGGCGAGGGCCATGGTAGACTGTGAAAGGGCAAAATTAGTTGGAGTAATCAGCGGCACGCCATCAAAGGTCATTAAATGGCAGTCAGAATATAGTATTCCTGAAAAGAACTGCTATAATTATCAAAATTTTGATAACATAAAGGATAATCCCAATATCGATGCAGTCTATATTATCACACCTAACGCACTACATTGTAGACAAGCTATTCGAGTTGCAAAGGCAGGGAAACATGTAATTTGCGAAAAACCCATGGCCATCAATGCCAAAGAAGGTCAAGAAATGGTTAATGCCTGTAAAGATTCCGATGTAAAACTATTGATCGGATATCGAATGCATTTCGAACCAAAGACGGTTGAGGTAGTTCGTATGCGCATAGCTGGTGAATTTGGTCAACCCAAGTTTTTCCAAGGCCAATCGGGATTTGTGATTGGCAATCCCAATCAATGGCGATTAAACAAAAAATTATCGGGGGGTGGGGCATTGATGGATATTGGTATTTATGCTATCAATGGCGCCCGTTATATACTTGGTGAGGAACCTATTTGGGTTACGGCACAAGAGACCAAAACCGACCCTATTAAGTTCAAAGAGGGAATTGATGAGACCATACAATTTCAAATGGGATTCCCAAGTGGGGCGGTCGCTTCATGCCTTTCAACCTATGCCATGCGGCATTTAGACCGCTTTTTTATGACTGGTGAGAAGGGTTGGATGGAAATGAAACCTTCTTCTGGCTATGGCCCTATAAAAGGGCAAACCCATAAAGGTGAGCTCCAGCAACCGCATAGTACACATCAAACATTACAAATGGATGGTATGGCTCAGATCATTTTTGAAGGGAAGCAACCCATTGTCCCGATAGATGGGGAAGAAGGTTTAAAGGATATGAAAATTATCGATGCCATTTATCTGGCCGTGAATTCAGGGAAAAAAATAGAATTACAATAAAGTAAGCAGCTATTTCTTTACGCTGATCAATACCGCTTCGCAACTTTTCAGGTCAGAATTCAACACAATATTTTCTGAAGTCTTACCATCTGATATCTCAATAGCAACGGTGTTCGGGGCATATTCACCAAGATTATGGGCATAAAGAAACAAGTCGTTCTTTTTGGATGGATCCAAAGTTATTTCAATTGGCTTTTTACGAT
>JABDKZ010000197.1 GCA_013001935.1 Maribacter sp. | reverse complement strand
GATGTTTTGAAACATTTGAACGAAGGCGTTAAGTATTTTACAGAACGTTTGGATTACCATTTTAATGTGGATTTTGACGGCAGGAAAATAGTAGGTGACGATCCGTACGACCTTATGGATGTGGGTTATGGCGACGGAAATCCAAAAAACAGGGTAAAGGATGAAAGTCATGGAACCCATGTTGCCGGGATTATTGCGGCTGAACGTAACAATGGTCAGGGTGTAAACGGAGTGGCTAATAACGTACAGATAATGAGTATCCGTGCAGTACCAAATGGTGATGAATATGACAAAGATATCGCCCTTGGAATCCGATATGCCGTTGATAATGGGGCAAAAATTATCAATGCCAGCTTTGGAAAATCTTTTTCTCTGAATTCTGATTGGGTATTCGATGCAATAAAATATGCTGCTGCTAATGATGTGCTTATTGTGCATGCGGCAGGTAACGATGGTCTGGATTTAGATGACCCTGAGAATCCAAACTACCCAAATGATCAGGTTGATGTGAACAGCAATGAAATAGCGGATAACGTTATCACAATTGGTGCGCTAAATGGTAAATACGGTTCAGAAATGGTTGCTTCATTTTCTAACTACGGAAAAATGAACGTGGATGTTTTTGCTCCTGGCGCGAAGATCTATTCAACAATGCCGGAAAACGAATACGAGTTTCAGAACGGTACCTCAATGGCGGCGCCTATGGTTTCCGGAATCGCAGCGCTTATTCGTTCTCATTATCCGAAACTTTCGGCTTCAGATGTAAAACGAATTCTCATTGAATCTGGCTTGAGTTCCAGTACTTCAGTCATTTTAGCCGGTGATGCAGAAAAATCAAAACCCTTTGATGAAGTAACGAAATCAGGGAAGATGGTGAATGCATACAATGCCTTAATAATGGCAAGTAATATGTCTAAAAGTTTATAATTCTTATACTGTACTAAATGTATTTAAAGACGCTATTGCCAAAATTCATTTTTGCCTTGTCTGCCTTTGCGGTTACTCTTAATGCCCAGACAAATTATTCGTACTGGCAACAACATGTGGATTATATAATGGAGGTTTCTATGAATGTTGAAAATTACCAGTATACAGGTACTCAACGCCTGGTTTATACAAACAATTCGCCCGATGAATTGAGTCGCGTATATTTTCACATGTACTTTAATGCCTTTCAGCCGGGCAGCGAAATGGATATCAGATTACAAAATATCAAGGATCCCGATGGGAGGATGTCTGTCAACGGCCAAAGCAGGATTGCCAGTCTTGCACCTGATGAGATTGGTTATCTAAGGGCTTCTTCGCTAAAACAGAATGGGGAGGATGTTTCGTTCAATCTTGAAGGTACAGTTCTGGAAGTGGTGTTGGCCAAACCAATTCCTTCCGGCGGCAAAAGCACTTTTGATATGGAATTTGAGGGGCAGGTTCCTCTTCAAATTAGGCGTTCCGGCAGAAATAATTCTGAAGGTGTTGCATTGTCTATGAGCCAATGGTATCCAAAAATGGCTGAATATGATTTTGAAGGCTGGCATGCAGACCCGTACATAGGCAGAGAGTTTCATGGGGTTTGGGGCGATTTTGACGTTAAACTTACCATTGATAAAGATTATACTGTTGGCGGCAGTGGCTACCTTCAAAACCCACAGGAAATTGGACATGGCTACGAAACTCCGGGTAGTAAAATAAAAAAGACTAAAGGCAAAACACTAACCTGGCACTTTAAGGCTCCTATGGTGCACGATTTTATGTGGGCGGCCGATCCTGAATATATTCACGATTCGCTAAAAATGGAAAACGGGCCTACCCTGCATTTCTTTTATAAAAACAATCCTGAAATTCTTGAAAACTGGAAAAATCTACAGCCTAAGACTGCAGATGCCATGACATTTTTCAATGAGAATATTGGTGAATATCCCTATGAGCAGTATTCAGTGATACAAGGAGGAGACGGTGGAATGGAATATGCAATGAGTACACTCATAACCGGGGAGCGAAAATTTGAAAGCCTTGTAGGGGTTACAGTTCACGAATTGGCACACTCCTGGTTTCAGCATGTATTGGCTACCAATGAATTAAAACATGCCTGGATGGATGAAGGCTTTACACAATTCATTTCGAGTTTATGTATGAACGAAGTGATGAATCAGCAAAAGGACAATCCGTTTGAAAGTACATATAACAGCTATTTTTCTTTAGCACAATCCGGAAAGGAACAGCCTCAGACCACCCATTCAGACAGGTATAAACTCAATACGGCATATGGCATTTCTGCTTACAATAAGGGTTCTATATTTTTATCTCAATTGGGCTATGTCATAGGACAGGATAAGTTGATGGAATCTCTGCGGTCTTACTATGCTGATTTTAAGTTTAAACACCCAATCCCCAATGATATTAAAAGAACAGCAGAAAAGGTTTCCGGAATAGAATTAGACTGGTATCTCACTGATTGGACAGGAACCACAAATACCATAGACTACGGAATAAAAGAGGTACAGGCAGAAGGCAATAAAACCAAAATAGTCCTTGAAAGAATAGGTCTGATGCCAATGCCTATAGATCTCCTGCTGGTTTATGAAGACGGAACGAGAGAGACTTTTTATACGCCATTGCGTATAATGAGAGGTGAAAAAGATAATCCCTATGCAAATATCGAGAGAACAACTTTGCAGGATTGGCCCTGGGCCTATCCTACCTTTGAATTTGTTGTAGAGAAGCCTCTTAGCTCCGTTAAAGCAGTGGTAATTGACCCTTCTCAGCTGATGGCTGATATAAATCTGGAAAACAATATTTGGCAGGCTTCTGAGTAATTATTTTTTATACCAGAAAGCGTCTTTGTACATCTCATTTTTCGCAGCCCGCTCCCGGTTATACAATATCAGATGTGTTTCATCAACCATTCTGTTCCTGTAGCCCAATAGGTGGAAAAAGGGTTTGTTAAAAAACCTGGCGACCTTTAAATTTACCATGAGTTTTTCCTTTGATGAATTAGACCAGGATATCCCAGGAAGTGAAGCCAGAAAAGAATCAAATTTAATTCTGCGTAAAAATGCCGAAAAAGATAATATCCATGATGGTATTGGACGTATAAGGAAAAAACCCTCTTCGCCCTGAACCTGATAAAGGGGCATGAACACTATGGTGTCTTTATATGCCGTTATCTCTTCTCCATTATGATTGGCCAGGGTTATGCCTTTCGGTAATTTATCAAAGCTGCTGAAGCCCGGAAACATCTTAAAATTATCAGCTTGAGTAATTCTGTGCCTGTGAATTATCTCGTAAAAAATGGTATTTCCCTTTGCAGCTGTACTTAGTACATTGCGATGCTTCTTATAGTCCGGCACTTCTTCTATGTCAATAATGCTGGCATAAATCAAGGCCAGCCAGATAAAGGAAATTGAGTTAGTAACGGCTTCCTCTGTAAAATGCTGTCCGGATTCAAAACCTACAGCAACATATCCTTTTTCATTGATAT
>JABDKZ010000132.1 GCA_013001935.1 Maribacter sp. | reverse complement strand
GTATTAGACGTCCCATTGACCTTCATTGGCAAAAGTATTGAGTCCACGACTATCGTGCTGGCCAATATCATTTTGATTATTGTAATCACCTTTTTCTTGCTTCTCTATCGGACTGCATTTAAGAATTTCTTTCTTACCCAGTTTAGTCCAGGAGAGAGCAGGGAAAGCATGAACTCTCTCTTCAATAAGATACAGCACATCACCCAACACTATCTGCTGGGTTTGGGTCTGGTCATAATAATTCTAGGAACTTTGACAGGACTGGGGTTATGGATCATTGGTGTACAGTATGCTTTTTTTTGGGGCTTTTTGGCGGCCTTCCTGGGCATTATTCCCTATATCGGTACGACCATCGGGGGATTCCTACCATTCCTCTTTGTGCTGGCTACCGCGACCAGTTTTTGGCAACCGCTGGCTGTGGTGTTGCTGTATGCAGGCATTCAACAAATAGAGGGAAATTTCATTACACCGAATATCATGGGATCAAGTATTAAGATCAATCCGCTGGTTGCCATCCTTGGTCTTTTAGCAGGGGGTATCGTTTGGGGAATAGCCGGGATGATACTTGCTCTTCCCATGATTGCAGTGATAAAGGAGATATTAAGAAATTTCGACAGCCTGGCGCCCATTAGCTATCTTATGGAAAGCAACCTATCAGGAAACACAGGGATCTTCCATGAAAAGTTTGACCATGAAAAACACCGGATTCTTCGGCTCTTTGTCAATAAGGAAGAATATGGCGAGTCTTTAAAAGAAAGCGGAACAACGACCAATGGGGGAGAGACACATGGTAAGACCTGACCACACCCATTACCCGACTTCACTTTTTCAATATCCTTCTTCCTGAGGTGCCTGATCCTCACTAATTTCAAAGGGTGGTTGTTGCTTTTGATAATTCACAATTAAAATTCCAGCGGTAATTAACAAAAGGACACAAAAGGTCCAAACAGGCATTTTATCCCCATTGATAAATATTGGAAAAATTGGGAAGGCTTGACCAAATCCATTAAAAAGCTGATGATGTATATGAACATAAAAAAGACTCTTGGATGTTTTTATATAAATCCATCCTAGAATAAACGTTAACGCAAATACAATGCAAGTAAACTCTATTAAGCCATAGCCAGCCTGGTGTCCACCAGGATATAAGAACAAAGGAAGATGAAATAGCCACCAGATTGGAATAAGGATTATACAAGCTTGTATATAATTGAATTTCTTCAACAAGCGATCAAATACAATTCCTCGCCAAACGAGTTCTTCGGTATTTATTATTAAATACATAAGAAAAATCATGAGTCCATTGGTCAGAATCGATGTTGGATTAAATGCATCAGACCAAGCAGTTTTCGATAGACTTAATCCAATGACTGAACTAAGCAAGCTTATAAGAATTGGCAAAAGGATAATTATGGCTATCACCAAGGGTTTAGCTCTGAACCATAGTAGTCTTTTGAAAAAATTCCTTATCCCGGCCTTGCCATGAATTTTTCCGATAAAAAGTAAGGCCCCTATTAAAGGTCCCAGCGTCATTAATATTTCAAATTTCTCAAAACCGGGAGAGATTTCAATTCCATGAGCCAGCAATAAACTTGGAAGAACCCCAAGCCAGGATATGCAAAAAACAACTACTATTAAAAGAGTAAGGTTTATTGTTTTCATTACTGGCATCTTATGTTTTGTTGATGCTAAGGAGTGTTGTTACTGATGCCTAATTAAATATTATTGATCCTTCTTTATGATAGAGCATGGGTTTAGGGAGTTTGATAATTTACTTTCTTATCATAGAAATACATGTAAGTAGTAGTTCCTACAGCACAAATAAACGGTGTAATAATAATCCCTATTAACGGAACCATAAACAAAGTGTAGGCAACCATCCCAACAAAAATTGCTGCTCCGATATGACTATAAGCGATCTTGAAACTTTCCTTTATGGAGATTTTATTTTGTTCATTATAATTATCTATAAAAGCCAGCCCAAGAAAATAGGACTGTATTAAGAAGAATACCACTTTGGAAATCAGGTCTAGTCCAAACATACTTAACACAGCCATTAGGATTGCGCTAATTATCAATTCATATATCCAGGATCTGAAGGCCACCTTGATCATTCTGATTTGCGCTGCTATAAAATCCTCCACCGTCAATTCCATTTTTACCCCGGAAAGTAACTCTTCGGTTTTTACAGAAAAATGAAAGATTACTGTTTCCAGTAGAATTAGTATTAAATATTTCATGACCCCGGAAAACAGCAACCGATCACCAAAATTTTCTAATCTAGAAAAAAATGAAAGTGATTCTTGATGAACAACATCCGTAGTTGTTGAAGGGAAGAATAAACCAATAATTCCAGTTATGAATGTATACGAGAATACTATCGCTACGAAGACAGCTAATTTGGAAATCCAACCAATGGAAAGGTATCCTCGCCAAAGCTTGTTTTCCATGATAAATGCTGGGGCCAGACTTAAATATGATGCCGCTTTTACTACTTGATCTCCTATGGTTTTGATGGTTGGGGTTTGCATTTATTTCATATGTGGGAACACTATTAAAAACTATGCTCTGTCAACACCTTATGCAATACAACTTGGGCAGCTTTTTCATAGTCATCATGCCAAGCAAAATAATTTCCCGTTTTAAAGTAGTTTTCATGGATATAACCATTTCCAACATAGTCATAGAAATCGGTATACTCAATATCTAAGTCTTTCTCTTCACAAACTAGGGCACAAAACAATTTGCCATCTTCAATTTTCAACTTGAAGGTAAATATCTCGTTATCTACCCGGCCAAAATCAACTTTTTTATCGAATTGGCTTGTCCAGGGTTCGCCTTCATCAGGTTTGGTATAATGATCAACCTGCATCATTCCGCTGTTCCATCGAATTTTTACTGTGGCAGGATTGCCAGTGATTCCCGGTGATTCCTTTCCATGCATTTGTGCAACGATCGTACGACTGTTACCTTCAACAAAATCGACTCGCATGGTCGTTTCAAGAACATGAACTCCGCTCGACAAAGACCAATTGTCAGTGACATCCTGGTTACCTCTCCAATATTCCCTAAGTTCTGTGCGGCAGTACTTATCCCCGAGCTCAGAAAATCCGGAGGTAGTAAAACCCGTGAATTGAGTCCAAAGGGTATAGCTGTCATCACTGTTTTTATAGAAGTACTTTGATTCCTCATCCGTTAGTTCTTCATTGACAATTCTTTCATATCCTATAGATGTGGCTTTACCACCTCCTGCATCTATTGGTACGGATAGGTACCAATTCTCCCAAACTATTGCTTGCGAAATTGGTGGAGGGTCGACTACTGGATCCTCTATCTCATCAGGTTCAGGTTCGTCAGGAATAGGTGCCTGAACATCATCGTCGGAAGAGCATCCATTCAGGAAAATTGCTAGTGCAAAAAGGAAGATGCTTATTCTTAAAAATCCTGTTGTCTTCATTTCAAAAATTAAATAACTATCCGCATTTGAAAACATCCTGAAAACGTCTGAGAATCCCTTTATGGTACTCTTTTGTTCAATTTGTTCGAGCTTTCGGATTAACCTTAAAAGGTATGTTGAAACTTTGAAAGCCTGATAATATTATTACCCTTTTTCCATCTTGTATTTTGAATTCAACTTATTCAATCCCTCAATATTTCGTTTTAGAACCTTTTCTACGTCTTCGGTCTTTATGTGTCCTAGGATTCCCCATGGACCATGGTAGCCTTCATCTTTTAGCTGCCTGATCATTTCATATTCATGATCACCTTCACCAATCGTCAGGATTTGAGGCCCTTCCTTTTTTACCCCATTTAAATTTACATAAGATAAATAGGGCTTGATCTTTTGGGCAATTGCAGGGAATTCATCAACGTATTCCTGGGCATGATGAAAATTGTAGACCATAGTTATCGAGTCCATGTTCAATCTTTCCAAAATCTCTACTTGGTTATGAGGATTTCCGAACCAACCGTGATGATTGTATAAGGCCAAATTACAACCCAAATCATCGGCTTGGGCTTTTACAAAATGAATCATTTCCATTGAGAGCTTTACAGACTCTTCCTGATCAAGGTCTTTAAAGAAATTATCACTAAAACTTAACCAGATAGCTGGCTTGCTTTCAATCTCACCCAAATTTCTCAGAAGCTCCTGATTTGATGGACTCAACTTACCAACGCTGTCCCTTTTGGCATTTAACCAAAGAAAAATAGAGGGTATCTCTATTTCATTCTCTCTGGCGAGATAGAATTCATCCTTCATTTTACTCAGATCCCCTTTACCTCTATTAAAACCATATTTTTTTATGCCCAACTCATTCAGCATGGCAATCCGCTGTTCGGGCGTCCTGTCTAAGGAGTCAAAGCCGATAATGCACCATGGAGATACCTCATCAACATTAATAAGATCCTGTCTTTCATTGGAACAAGAAATGAGAAACAACACAAGTAAAAGTAAAATATTCTTTCTCCAGAGATTATTCATATGGAATTTTTCTCAATGTAATATTTCTTTAGAAAATGGATAGGTGAAATTTCAATGCAACCTCGGTGCTGGCTCTAGAGAAAAGGTTTTTAGGCCACGTGAACTACGCTATTTCAGTTTGTTTCTTTGAGCTTTTTTCCAATCAAGATATCTTCTGAACCACGACAATGCCCAACTCACTATTACACAAAACGATGCAGCAACAAAATCAATCCAAACATCCGCCCAATCAAATACGCGATGGGGTAGTGGGATTTGAATCAATTCGTCAAGCAACCCCATTCCGGCAGTAAGGCCAATGGCAAGAAGTGCAGGTCTAGGTACCTTACGTCCATTTCTTTTTCTTTCTTTTAGGGCTTCAAAAATGAATATGGCCAGGACCCCGTATTCAAGTAGATGCCCCCGGACATCGTCGGGTATGAGCATTCGCAATAAGACTAAAAGATATACAGCAAAGAGACCTATACCTATAAGCCATGAGGTGTGTTTTCTTTTGGTTTTTAACCCCTGGGTCAAAGCTGTGGCCACAATCAGGAAAAGAGCTAAAATGAATAGTGGTGTGACTGCATGGCGATTCTGCAATAACATTTGAAGTTTACTATTTAAAAACAGCGTGGAAAGTATACCCAGGAGTACTACCCCTGACCATATCCATAAACGCTTTTCTCTTTTTGAACTAAAATTGAAGATGGTGGATGGTTAGGTGATGTGGGCGAAATAGCCTTTGTTGAAATTACAAAAGAAATGAAGGAGGGGAATGATAGGTCACATACTAGGTTCCCAAATCAGTTTCTCTACTCTGACGATAAAATCCTTAGCTTTAATAATCTCGCATTGAGATCCCCGTCTCCAAATGGGATTATTGAATGGCTGTCTACACCAAACTTTCTATTTCTGAATTAACGGGTATTCTACAGGAATATGGTTTAGCAAATATTTCTGAAATTAATGCTATGGAAGGTGGTCATTCAAACACCAATTATTCTATAAAAGTCAATGATGAAAAATATGTCCTTACCCTCCTGGAAGAAATGGATCTTAAGCAAGCGGAGCAATTTTCACAATTACTCGAATGGCTGAATAACCACAGTTTTTATACTTCAAAGATTTGCCTTACAACCGATGGTAAGACAATCACTCACTATAAGGGTAAAGCTATTATTCTAAAAAAGTGGTTGCTGGGGGCGGTCGTAGAGGATTTGAGCACAAATATGCTTGAAGCCATCGGCTGTCGACTTGCTCAGCTTCATACCATTCCTGTTCCGAATTCTATCTCAAACACCCACCCATATGATTTTGACGAATTTCCGGCTTTATTTGAAATAGGCCTGGATCTTAAATACGAAGGTTGGTTAAAGAGGCAATACACAAAATTGAAATCCACCATACCCACTCAGCTTCCTAAGGGACTAATCCATGGAGATCTGTTTATTGATAATGTGTTATTCCTAAACGGCCAACTATCCGCCTTTATTGATTTTGAGGATGCTCGCTACTATTATTTGATTTTTGATATTGGTATGAGTATAGTTGGCCTTTGCCGAGAGGGGAAGGACTTGAATTTAAACAAGATGAAGTCCCTGATCCAAGGATATGAATCAATTAGGGGTTTGACCGAACTCGAAAAAAACAATCTCCTATTGTTCATAGAATATGCAGCGACAAGTACCTCTAAATGGCGCTTTTGGAAATATAATATCGATTCCCCAAGCCCTAGTATGAAAAACAAACATAAGGAGATGGTTGAAATAGCGATAAACGCTTCGAACTTATCAAAAGAGGAATTTCAAATATCAGTATTTGAATAGCCCTGAGTTTACTTTTAGTTCTATCAATAATAGGAAGATCCTAAAGGGAAAATAATTTCAAAAACTCCTCCGCAAAGGGAGAGTTTAAAACATCCCCACCTCCCAACTCAAAATTAGAACTCAATCCCTCACTATTCGCTAGGATTACAAAAGTCAAATCCTTCTCCAGTATTTAATTCCACTTTGTTGTCATAATAAATTCCAGAAATCCTTCAAGGATATCCCAGGAGTGTTTATTGGGTGTCAAGAAGATCCTCTAAATCATACTTGAGTTCTTGGTAACGATTATCAAGTGCCTTTTTAGCGTCCCTTACACCCAGGTTGTATAGTTTGCCTCCAACTGATTGCAGGAAATGGTTTAAGATTTCCTCTGCCGCAATAATGCCGATCTTTTCTTCACGCTCATTTTCGAAAAATTGAATCAATTCCTCTTTCGCCAGTTTTTTTTCTTCGCCTGACAGGCGTTCCCACCTTCGTTTTATTTCGGTCATTTTAATCTTTTGTTTGTATAAAATGGCTCATATCATCTGTTGGGTCCGAAGTTTCTCAAACCATAATCAATATCAGAAAGATCAGATTAAAAGATGTCTGATCAACTTTTCATTTCTCCTGAAGATAAAGAGAAGGCTTTTTAAAGTAAAAGGATTGTTGACAGGTTTCCAACTTGACCCAAAATATTGGGACTACCATTATTCGTGCATTATTTGACGTTTTTGTTGCATCTGCGCCATCCTGCTTCAAAAGTGTTAGTCTTTACACGCTAAGTTCTACTCTGGTTTTTCATTCTGACCCAACTTTGAATTGTAATAAAAGATAGGATTTCTCTTTCGAGGGAATTACAATTTAATAATAATCAAAAAACCTGTTTATCATGAAAAATGTAAAAGTCATTTTATTCTTTAGTTTGTGTCTATTCATATTCGCCTGCAATGATGACGATGGCGGAGATATGATTCAGACTGAATTCGCCGGTCCCGAGGTAAATGTGGGTGATGGCCAAGCCTGGACTTACGTACAAACTGACGAGGAAGGAACGCCTCTGGCGATCGGAGTGAAATTTACCGAAGCGGCTCTGACCAATTTACCCACTGGAAGTCATCACGCTGATGAATTTATGATGCAGCTGCCATCGGGAATAACAGTGCCTCCTTTTGATCACATTACTTTGGACTGGAATGAACATGGTCATGAGCCAATGATGGTCTATGATCTTCCACATTTTGACATTCATTTTTATTTTATGTCCGAATCGGAACGTAATAAGATTGGGCCAAATGATACGATTCAATTTAATAAACCATTGGCTGCCAAATACCTTCCACCTATGTACTTAGAAACACCAGGGGGAGTTCCAAGGATGGGAGCACATATTATCGATCTATTGTCGCCAGAGATTTCCGGTACGGATATTTTTACCCACACCTTTATTTATGGAAAGTACGATGCAAAGGTTAACTTTCTAGAGCCTATGGTGACTAAAGCATTTCTGGATTCAAAAACAACGATGAATAAGGAAATCCGGCAGCCGGTAGAATGGCAAAATTCTGGCTATTATCCCCAGCGCTATTCCATCGATTACGATGTAAGCACAAATGAGTATACGATACTACTAACCGATTTACAGGATTTTTAGTAACCAGGTAAGGAAGTCTGGATCAAATTAACTTTTCCAGACTCCCTTCCATTCAAATAAATTGTTGCTGTCAAAATGAGAACTAATCTCCTCAATATCCTCCTGTTTCTTCTGGTGGCTAATATGTCCATCGCTCAGGAAGTGTACCAACTGGATACCAACTATCCGGTACACGACCTGGATGATTATTTGGAAGTAATTGAGGATGGGGATCATGCACTATCAGTAGAAAAGGTACTGTATGACAGTAATCTCGTATTTACCCCTTTGGATAGCTTCCCATCTTTTTTAAATGTTGACCCTGTTTATTGGGCCAAATTTCAAATTACTTCTGATGGAGCCCTGGAAACATGGACACTTGAATTCGAGGATCGTTTGTCTGAAAATGTTCGATGGGTTTGTAGTAATGGGAAAGTAGATGTGTTTGCTTACGCAAATGGAAAACAACTTTTTCATAAAAAAACAGGTGTTGATTATGCCAAATCCGAACGGGAGATCAAGGAGAAATGGATTTTAAACCGGGTATATCTGAATATCCCATCTGAT
>JABDKZ010000117.1 GCA_013001935.1 Maribacter sp. | reverse complement strand
TGGTCACAGTCACGAAATTCAATTGTTTCCCATTGATCACACAGACATGCTCAGTTCCCAATCGGTTAACTTCATTGGTATTGTACTCAAATTTATCTACACCTTTCACCCAATGATGACGATACGTAAAATTGGTAATATATTCTAATAGGGATTCTGCTGCAATAGGAAATGTTTCTTCCAATACGATATTGGGATCGCGATCAAAACTAACTTTTTTCGCTTGTGAGAACGAATTAAGATTTAGCTTTTCAATTTCGATTAATGAATAGATGTATGCTATCTCTTTTCCATCATACAAATTCTTCCCTTCGTTGAACCGATACACTTTGCTGGTATAATCCAAGGGTAATTCCAAATCGTTGGCTAGCTCCTTACTGATCAAGGCATAATTATCGCTATCTACTGAATTCTTCAATAATCTATGGGCCTCAATTACTTGTTGACCAAACGGTTTGCGATTTCCCTGCACCTGAATAAACTTTAAATCCCCTGAATGCGCAACAACTTTCAACTCTAGATTCGGTGCTGTCGCACATGCATTGCATGGGCATATACGGTTCTTTTCCAATAATCTTAAATGGCCGTAAAAGGCAGTGAACATGGTTTCAATCTGCGCTAATAGTTTTTCTTGTGAGGTTATCTCATCTTCCTTATAAAAAAATAAGGCGTCACCTTCAATTTCCGCCAGTTCCAATCCTTGTGTATTGGCACTGATAAGCACCTCTAAAAGTTCAGAAATAACATGTTGGCTATGTTCAACTTCAGTGGTTTGCACAAATTTTGTAAAACCTGAAATATCCGGAATAAAAAGAAGGGATTTTGGCATACTATTTCTTTAGTCAGTCTTTTTGGGGAAAATTACAGAAGATTCACATTTGGGGTTCAAAACCCAGGCAATTCTTTAATTTATGCATCAGTATGCGCACTTATGCTATCCTAATTTGATTTCTAGAGTGCTTTAATTGATTGAAAGCAAAAAAGAAAACATCAATATGAATTTACTCCTCATCTAGAATAAGTTTGGTATCGAGCCTACTATTGAGCATTACATTGAATTGGTTTCGAAGCGCATTGTACGAATTGATCATTTCATGCACCGAAGCTTCGGGATCTAGCCGATAGATCAAGTCTCCTTTAACCTTCAAGACATAGGTTTTAAATACTTTTTGTCTACTCTTTATCTGTGGTTTATCAAATTCCTCTGGGTATTCGGAAACTTCAAGAAGTTTTTGTTCTTCAATAATATTTTCGAGGGTCAATCTCAAATCTTCTATATTGGCTGCGTTATATAAGGCATCAAAACTAACATCCATAGCAACATACTCGGGCCACTCAGCCAGTATGGCTCTCACTTCGGAATTTACACGCAGCTTGTTGGGCCATGCTTCTGTAGATAATTCATATCCTGAGTTGCTGTCGGTGGCCACTTCCTGTGTCTTATCCTTACAAGAAATAAATATGGAAAGCAGTAATCCGATTATTAATATTTTATGCATAAAGCGAATGTACAAATTTTAATAAAAGCTATATTTACCATGAATTCATTTAACTTCATTTTAATGCAGAAACCCATTTTAATTTTAGGTGCATGCGGACAAATTGGTACCGAACTCACCTATGCCCTGCGCGAGAAACATGGCAATGATGTGATTATTGCGAGTGATATCCGTGAAGGCAATGAGCATTTAATGAAATCAGGGCCTTTTGAGTTATTAGATGCCACTGACTATAATGCCCTAGAGGGTATTATTGCCTATTATGAGATAAGCGAGGTTTACCTTATGGCCGCCATGCTAAGTGCAACCGCTGAAAAATTTCCGATGCGTGCGTGGCACTTGAATATGAATTCACTATTCAACGTTTTAAACCTTGCAAAAGAGCAAAAGATAGACAAGATTTTTTGGCCGTCGAGCATCGCGGTATTTGGCCCGAATACGCCTGTTAACAATACTCCGCAAAATACAATTATGGAACCCACTACCGTATATGGTATTAGCAAGCAATCCGGGGAGCGTTGGTGCCATTATTATCACAAAAAATATGGAGTAGATGTGCGTAGCGTGCGTTACCCAGGTCTGATAAGTTATAAAACAATGCCCGGTGGCGGTACGACCGATTATGCCATAGAAATTTTTCATAGCGCCTTATCTAAAGGCCGCTATACCTGTTTTTTAAATAAGGATACAAAGCTACCCATGATGTTTATGGATGATGCCATTCGTGCGACACTGCAATTAATGGAAAGCAACGCTACGAAAATCGGAATTCGTTCTTCTTACAATTTATCAGCAATGAGTTTCACGCCACAAGAGATAGCGAAAAGCATTCAAAGACTTCTCCCGGAATTTGAGATGAGCTATGCTCCGGATTTCAGGCAAGACATTGCAGATTCATGGCCCAGTAGTATTGACGATTCCAAAGCCCGAAGCGATTGGGGATGGCAACCTGGATTTAATCTTGAAAAAACGACAGAAATTATGCTGGAGAACTTAAAAACTTAGTCTTCCTCATTTATTTTAAAAGTCAGGGAAGTATCTGGGTGCCACTATCAATCCCTAAAGGTTTTCTACTAAACTTACTCATGTATATTATCCAATGTATTCGTAACATTGATAAAATTGCTTCTTTTAATGCTATAGATTAATTATTTCTTAAATTAGAGGGTAAAATATTCCATATGAAAAATACCTTATTAATTCGAAGTGTTTTCTTTCTTTTTCTATTTATCGCATGCTACCCTTCATATGCCCAGATAATCTCAAATGTGTATCATTCTGAACAAGAAAAAGATGGAGCGCTGATTCAACATGAACTTAAAATAGATGGCGACTACCTGACCCACACCCTATATCAAAAAAAGCCCGCTAAATTTATAAAAACCCTTGGCGGATTCTTTACAGTGGAGAATAATAGATTGGTGGTGCAACTTGAGTTTAATTCGAATTTTGAACAGGATAGTGTTCGGCAATTAAGTATGCCTTTCACAATGGGAGGTCCAAATTTGATTGTTGATATGGAACCCAAAATGGAGTTTAAACCAGTAGAAAAAAATATCCAGGAATTAGATGGGCAATGGCTATTTGGTACCCGTGGCCCCGATAAAGGTCAAGACAGAAGAGGCGATAGTAAACCTAGGAAGACCTTGAAATATCTTCAGAATGGCAGGTTTCAATGGATTGCCTATAACATCGAAACCATGAAGTTCTCCGGTACAGGAGGAGGTTCTTTCACTTCAAAAGACGGGGTATACCAAGAAAACATCGAATTTTTCTCACGGGATAATTCAAGGGTCGGTGCCGCGCTTAAATTTGATTATGATGTAAAGGGGAATGACTGGCACCATCAAGGAAAAAATAGCAAGGGTGAACCTATGTATGAGATCTGGATGCGGAGGGAATAATACTAAAATACCCCAGCGAATGAAATCCCCACTAAAATTGTTCGATTGATGAACAAAATAGTTCCAAAAAGCTCTATTTTTGCCCTCTTGTCATCATGGCCTCGTAGTTCAATGGATAGAATAGAAGTTTCCTAAACTTTAGATGCAAGTTCGATTCTTGCCGGGGCTACAATACTTGTTCGTGGAGTTATTCATTTATTTTAATAGCAAAAAAGCGCTGAGCTTGCCCTAATTATTAACTCATCAAAAAAAGATTGCTGGCGGTGGTAGCTCCCGGGCGTTAGGAGT
>JABDKZ010000115.1 GCA_013001935.1 Maribacter sp. | reverse complement strand
ACAGAAAGGATGGTCCCGATAATCACTATTGGTAACATCGTTTTACTGAATATAGAAGCTTTTACCTTGGTACTTTCTTTGACAATCGAATCCCTAATTTCTTTAACCTCCTTGCTCGCTATATCCTCACCGTGGATCCTCTTTAAAATATTCTCGGCTTCTTCCTCTTTTCCTTTGATCATCAACCATCGCGGGCTTTTAGGCACAAAAAACAACATGACTAAAAATAATCCAGCAGGTATCATTTCCGACCAGAACATATTCCGCCATCCAAAAGCAATGTTATCACTTTCACTAAGATTGGCCCCAATAAAATAAGTAACTAAAAAGACCACAAAAAAACCGATAACAACAGCCAATTGGTAGAAGGTTACCAAGATGCCTCTGTTCTTGGCCGGGGCAATCTCTGCAATATACATTGGGGCGTTCATTGAGGCCATACCAATAGCTATACCCCCTATAAGTCTAAAAATGACCAATAATGTTGTTGACTCTGGCAACATACTCGGCAAACCAGAACCCCATGCCGAAATCATGAAAAGTAAAGCAGCAATAATCAACGATTTTTTCCTACCTATGGCCTTGCTTATGATTCCAGCACATGCGGCGCCTGCCAAGGCCCCTAAAAGGGCACTACTAACAATAAATCCTTTGAGGGCCCCCGTTAATTCAAAATACTTAGAAAAATAAAACTGGGTGCCGTTTATGACCCCAGTATCGTAACCAAACAACAACCCACCCAGGGTAATGACAATGGTTATAAAATAAATATTGATTCTCTTGGTTGAAGTTTTACCCATGGTTACGTTGGTTTAAGGTTATCTTTTAATAATATTTTATGGTTGTGTTATGGTCAAACGCAATGTAGGCTAAATAATGTAAAAGACACTATTTGGCCAAAAGTATTAATAATGCCAAAAATGCTAACTTTCTTTGAGTAATTCTAATGTATTAAGATCAAAATCAGATAAAATAATAAACGAACCAAATATAACTTTTTTGTTCTGGAATTGACCCTCTCGATTCTTTTAAATATTCAACTTTTTACTATTGATCTGGTTGGAATAAAGTTTCAACAGGATATTTAATTTTGGATCAATATGATTTTTACAAAAAGGTTTGTCGGGATTACTAAAATAATAATTCGCAAAACGCGATTGGGATGGTTTGTATTTGTGAAAGGATAGGACTTTGGTGATTAACTTAGTATCGAAATCTTTTTGCAGCGAGTTTATGATTTGCGTGGCTTTTTCAGATTGTTGGGCTGAAAATACATATAACGCTGAGCGATATTTAGAACGTAACTGATAATCCACAGTACTTTTGTGGGTTCTTAAATGAATTTCAGTCAACAGTTGTAAATTAATTTCCTTTGGGTTGTAATGAACAATAACCGCTTCTGAAAAATTACTGTTTTCCCCAGTGGATGCGATATACCCTTGGTCTACTTTGTACACACCCGATAAAGATTGAAATACGGCTTCAGTACACCAATGGCAGCCACCTCCAAATCCGATTTTATCCATCGCTTTATTTTAGTTTGATCAAGGAATATTTCAATAAAAAATCAATCACTTTTTCCGAAGGCATTTCACAGGGTCTTAAACTTTCCAATGTATCCGTACTATAATAATTGAAACTAATAAAATCGGCACCTCCTAATTCTTGGGCAAAAATCTTGATACTTTTGCCATTGTTGAAATTGGTTCGAGTAACACCATATTTCTTTTGTTGGTAAATCACTGTGGAGTAACCTTCAGGTATTGATTGTATATATGGCAACAAACCCATTACGAACTGCATGAGAGCATGGAACAACCTACTTTATGTCTTGCCCATTCAGGGCGTTTGGCAAACCATTTTTGGTTTTCAGGTTGCTCATCATAAGGCTTTCTTAGCAAATTGAACAATTCATCAATCATCGTATAGTCTCCCTTGTCAGCATCGTCTATGGCTAATTGCGCCATATAATTTCTTAGGACATATTTAGGATTCACCTGGTTCATTTTTTTCTTTCTTTCGGTTTCTGACAGTAATTCTTGTTGTAACCTGTTAGCATAGCGCTCAAACCATTTATCCCAAGCGCGTTTTAGGGAATCGGTTACCTCAGTGCGTATATAAAACGCATCAGATACAATTTTGAATCCCTGCGATGGTTTGCCCATCTTAAAATTACCCAGATTTCTAAAGAAAATGGTCATATCGGTTTCTGTTAAATGCAGGCTTTCCTCCAAATCCTTTATCAATAACACATCTGTATCCGCTATGCCCGACAAACCTAATTTTGAACGCATCATATGTAGATATTGCTTGGTATAAGAGGCCCTATATTCAGCCAATATAGTTTCCAGACCTTTTGTTTCTTCAATTATCGGATAAAGGGCATTGGCCAATTGATATAAATTCCACAATACGATATCGGGCTGACTACCAAATTTATAACGCTTGTACTGGCTATCGGTAGTGTTGGGTGTCCATCCAAAATCATATCCTTCCAGCCAGCCATAAGGTCCATAATCAATGGTTAGACCCAAAATCGACATATTATCGGTGTTCATGACGCCATGCACGAAACCAACGCGCTGCCAGTCAATGACCATCTTCAAGTTTCTTTCAGACACTTCTTCGAAAAATTGTAAATAGGTTTCTTTTGATGGTTTTCCCAAATGGGGGAAGAAATGCTCAATAGTATAATCGGCGAGTTTTTTAAGGTTTTTAGAATCCCCTCGGGCAGCAAAAATCTCAAAATTCCCAAATCGAATGAAAGTGGGCGAAGTTCTGCAAACAATAGCTCCTTTTTCATAAGCTGGATTTCCATCGTACATAATATCACGCAAAACTTGGTCACCGGTAATGGCTAATGACAAAGCCCTTGTGGTTGGCACCCCGAGATGATACATTGCCTCACTGCATAAATATTCACGAATAGAAGAACGCAATACGGCCAAACCATCTGCTGTTCGCGAATAAGGGGTTTCGCCTGCACCTTTCAGTTGCAATGCCCAACGTTCTTCATTATGTTGAACCTCGCATAAATTTATGGCTCGCCCATCGCCTAATTGTCCTGCCCAATTACCAAATTGATGCCCGCCATAGCACATAGCATAAGGCTTGGTATTTGGTAAAACTTCATTTCCTGTGAATACTTTTAAAAAGGAGTCACTAGTACTATCGGAAACAGATAGGCCAATTTTTTTCAACATTTCTTGGGACACATGAAGCATCTGGGCTTTGGATGTTTTACGTGGGGTGACAAAAGAATAGCAAGCCTCTTTGACCTGTCTTCTAGAATTCTCCATAATGGGATCTGCTGGCAGTTCTATATTGAATGTATCTTTTATATTCAGTTTCATGATTGATCCTTTCTGTTATCTAATAATTGACCGCCACTTCTCGCTGCGCTCTGCTATGGCCTTTATATATGAACAAACCGCTACTGCTTGAAAACCTTCTTTGGTCAGTTGCTCAAAAGATTTTTCAACCAAAACTTTGCCAATACCCTGCCCCCTTAAATTATAAGGCACTTCTGAATGTGTCAAAAACATTTGACCCTCAGAAAGGGTATATTCAACTTTTGCGTTTTCACCATTAATATCCAAAATGAATTGCTGGCTATCAATATCGTGATTTAATGGCAATCTGCTCGGAATTAATTGATTTATCCATTTTACCAGATCTTCTTTTCTGGGGTTTCTCAGCTTTTTTTTCCCAATGGTAATGGTTGGGAAATTGAGCTTGTGGTTCACATAAAGTCCACGCAATTCTTCGGCATGGTCTTTATTGGTTGCTACATCTAAAAATTCATACGGCAATTGGGCCTCATTCATTACCAATTGATAATATTGGGTCTTATGACAGTCTGATACACCATATAATTTTATTTTTGGGATGTCTTTCATTAGATTATTCAATAGTTTTTAGGAATGTTATGGCCTTCGCAACATTTAAATGAAAATCATTGAAGACTACATTGTTTTTCTGGTCAATGAAAATGAACCACGGGGTGCCCCCTGTTCTATACTGCTGCATCACCCTTGAGCGGTTATGGGATTCATCATCGCCCGGATCATGGCCAAAAGGAATTTCAAGGCCATACTTTTCTTGAATTTTAATTATTTTATCGAAAGTATTCTCATCAAAACCTTCAAATACGGTTTGTATCGCCATAAAAGTGACCTTATCGTTTTTCTTAAGCGCTTTGGTCATTTCTTGTAAAGCCGGTAGGCCTCTGCTATGACAACCGGGGCACCAGCTTTGAAAACAGTAGATTACCTTGAATTTGCCATCAAAATCAGAAAGTTTTATGGGCTTAGTTGGTTTTCCATCGGCATCGATCCATTTGTCAACTTCAAATTCATGTGCCTTAAACCCATCTATGCCATACTTAGTATCGTTATTCATTTTTTTTCCTTTCTTAAATTAAATCAATAGGCAATATATGGGAAGTACAAAACTCCCCATATAGTTGCCTTTAAAGTTTAATAGTAATTAGTTAAGCAGATACGCCTTTTAACTTATCGGCATGCATTTTTCGCAGTTTTGCCAACTTAGGTGTAATCACAGCACTACAATAACCTTGTGTGGTATTGTTCCTATAATAATCTTGATGATAGTCCTCTGCTTCATAAAAAGTGCCTAGTGGACTTATTTCAGTCACTA
>JABDKZ010000058.1 GCA_013001935.1 Maribacter sp. | reverse complement strand
CCCATATCCCGACTAAACATATATTGGGCCCCAATTTCAGGTCTAGCCAAAAAGCCCCAATTTTTGTCTTCTGTTACAAAAACATTGTAATAGACCTCTTGCTGTGCATAATTGGCTCCAAGACCTAGGCCTACGTAAGGACGGAAGTCTTCACCAGCCCCAATATAATAATAACCGTCCAAGCTGATCGGGAGTTTATACACCTGTCTGATCAAATCGGTAAATACGGCATTGCTACCATCTGGTGTCTCATAAAGTTGCCTGTCTACTTTTTCACTGAAAGAATTCCAGCCAATTGATGCCCCTATGGCAAATTGGTCATTATACAAATAGCGATATTCGGCCCTACCATTTGAAAAACTGGTCTTGGTCACATAATTACTGTTATTGGGAATAGCGACCTCCCAATTTATTATAAATTGATTGCTGTTTCTCAGTATAACATTGCCACTACCGTAGGTTTGGGCAATGGTCAATTGTGTACATGCCAAAAGAAGGAATATTATAGAAAATCTCATAGCTTTTTTTTTACTTGGTTATATAAGGAGATTGATCAAAAGCCTGATCTACGCCATTGAGCGCGCGATCCAGATTGACTGCGTCCGATGAATTGAGAGAACCGAAAAGGACAGCTGTCCATGTGGCACTAATATTATTGTTATTCGGAGCGTTGACCAGGTCAAGCATGTCTATATTCAATGAGCCTGTCTCAAAGCTATAGATACCGCAATAGGGATAATAATACCCATAGCCTGGGCGCCAATAACCAGGAGGCCAGTAACCAGGGTAACCACCCCACCAACCTGTACAGGAAGTGCCTACATTCGTCACTCGAACAACGGCAGGTATCACCGCCAAGTCTGGGTTTGCTGACCTTTCTACAAAGGTATACCCACGCGCATTCAATCTTTCCTTTATCCTGTTTACAATTTCCTCAGCTTCCGGACCCGTAATGATAGTATCGGTGGGATCATTGGTTATCCTCGGAATGGTATCTGAAATGTGGTAAGTGGAATAGCTCGAAAAGTTTACGTTAAGATCTCGGTCTGTTGCAACTACCAGTTCCCTGGAAAGGGAATTCGTGTCGGGCGTTTTAAAACATGAGGCTAGTAATAGCGACGCCATAGCAGCGCCACAAAAAACAAGTAGTTTTTTCATTACAATTTTTTTTGGTTTAACTCAAAGGCTATCTGAATATTCAGAACCTCCTTTCAGGGACGTCAAAATTAAATAAGAATTATTAAATTCCAAATTAATCCATGAATCTGCTGCTATATTTAACAATGTTACTTTCATTAGTTAATTAAAAATCTGATTATGAAATTGTTAAAAACAAATATTGCTTTTTTCCTTATTCAATAATAGGGAGTTAGGTTCTTATTTTCAACTCCAATATTCAATTCTCAATTCTTTTTTCTTTCTCCTTAAACACCCTGTTCGCCGTCTTCATATCTGCATAGCGGGGATCTTGCACATAATCCTGTTTTAGCATTTTGATTACCTCAATGCTCAAAAAACCAAACTCGCTTACCACCTTGCCATAAAAGCGATATACGCCCCTCCCCCTAAAATAATATTGGGCCGCTACTGGTGGGAACAATACCGTATCGAAAACCTCGCCCTGTTGGTCCAACAAGGTGGCAAAATGCATGCGTTTTCCGTTATGGGTACTGGTATTCTTGACCGTGACCAGATAGCCGTAAATATCGATATGGTTTCCTAAATAGCGCTCCAAATCCCTGCTGCCATGCTCATTTTTTGGTGGCTCTTTCAATAACTCAAAGGGACTGCAGAGACAAAAACCCAAGAGTTCCAATTGGGTAAACGCCATTTCAAGATCGGTGGTATGCATCTTGGGAATACTGAACTTTTGATGCCGTGGCGGAAAGAGTTTTGGGTGTTCTACCAACATCCCCTTGGAGAGAAACAAATGAGCCTGCCACAACAACTCGTGCTGGTTGATTTGGGTGAACCGGAAGGCATCGATACGAATAAGGATACTCGCCTGCTCTATGGAGATGACCACTCGATCTAGAAAATTGGCCAAGGAGGTAAAAACACCGTTCGTGGTTCTTTCCTTTAGAATACGTTCCATAACACGGCTTTCCAGTTCCTTTAAATACATAAGGCCCAAATACAATTGTTTGCCATAAATACAGTTGGCGGGTTGGCTTTTGTTCACGCAGGGCCCATGAATCGTGGCTCCCAACATACGGGCCTCATGAATGTACGTTTCGGCGCGGTAAAAACCGCCCCCATTATTGAGCACGGCTACCATATACTCCAATGGATAATAGGCCCTCAAGAACAGACTTTGATAACTTTCGACAGCATAAGAGGCAGAATGCCCCTTAGCAAAGGCATAGCCCGCAAAGCTGGCAATCTGGTCCCATATCTCAAAAATAAGTTTCTCATCATACTCCTTTTCCCGGCAATTGTCGATGAACTTATCCTTTACCTTTTGAAACTCTTCCCGCGAACGGAATTTGCCACTCATACCCCTACGCAGTACATCGGCCTCGCCAAGATCTAGACCTGCAAAACAGTTGGCCACCTTGATCACATCTTCCTGGTAGACCATGACACCATAAGTCTCTGGCATAATATCCAACATCACGGGATGCGCCTTTTCCTTTGCCCGCCCTGGATTGCGGTGCCGTAGAATATATTCCCGCATCATTCCGCTTTTAGATACCCCAGGGCGTATAATGGAGCTTGCTGCGACCAAGCCCAAATAATTGTCTACCTGCAATTTTTTGAGCAGCATACGCATGGCCGGCGACTCCACATAAAAACACCCCATGCATTGGGCGGTCTTTATCATATCATTGATATTGGGGTCATTTTTGAAAGCTTTGATGTCATGAATATCGAACTTTGAGGCTTCCTCGGGGCGGCTGTCTTCCAAGATCTCCAAAGTCTCCTTGATCTTTGCCAGCCCCCGCTGCCCCAAAATATCGAATTTATACAAGCCCACATCCTCAGCGATTACCATATCAAAAAGCACTGTGGCGAAGCCCTTGGGCGGCAAGTGGGTGGCCGAAAAATAGTGTACGGGCTTTTCACTGATCAAAATACCACTGGCATGAATGCTTAAATAATTGGGCATGCCCTTGATCAACTCGCCATATTTCAAGACCAAACGCGAAACCTCATCGAGCCTTGAAGGCTGATACCGCCCATTAGACAATAGATCGATCTCACTCTTTGGAAGCCCGAACACCTTCCCCAATTCACGTACAACGCCCCTATGCTTAAAAGTAACATAGGTACCTAAAAGCACAGTATTCTTAAACGTATCAAAGATGTACTGGGTCATTTCCTCACGATCGCGCCATGAAAAATCGATATCAAAATCTGGCGGATTTACCCGGTACAGATTAATGAAGCGTTCAAAATACAGGTCGAGCTCTATAGGATCCACATCGGTGATCCGTAACAGATAGGCCACCATACTATTGGCACCACTACCACGGCCTACATAGAAAAAACCTTTCTTTTGGGCATGGGAAACAATATCCCAATTGATAAGGAAATAGGAGACGAACCCCATTTTCTTGATAAGGGTCAATTCTTTTTCCAACCGATTCAGAATCGTATCATTCACTTCGGGATAGCGGTAAGGCAAACCCTTTTGACATAATTGCCCAAGAAGTTCTTCATCTTCTTCCTTGGTTTTTAAATAGGTCTTTTGGTTCTGGGGTTCGCGCCCCTCCGAAAAATCGAAATGTATGCTGCAGGAATTCATCAACTTCTCGGTATTCTCCAAAATAAAGGGGTATTCCGAAAAGGCCGCCGCCAGATTTTGGATGGGGAACATCTTTTCGCCCTCATGGGCTTCCTCGGTCTTGGGCAGTTTGCTCAGCAATGTATTATTGTCAATGGCACGTAAAAGTCGATGGGCATTAAAATCACGTTTGTTCCTAAAGGTAACAGGCTGCAATACCACCAATTTAGTCTTCAGCTCCAACAACTTGGAAAATGGCAATCGTCGCAGATCGGTAACTGAAATACCAATATACTCGTCCTCGGAAAAGGTAATCTGGTCATTGAGCAATACTTTCTCAAAGGGGTAAATGACATAGGCATTATCAAAATGTGGGGCAATGGCAGGTAGCGCTTCCCCTTTATGCAGATGCCACGATAAAAAGGTGTTCAATTCCTGATAGCCTTCGTTGTTCTTGGCAATACCCACAAAGCATGGATCTACCCCATTCCTAAAATCGATGCCGAGGATAGGCCGTATGTTGAATTGTTTGGCCTTACGCACAAAATTGAGCCCGGCAGAAGTGTTGTTGATATCGGTCAGTGCCAATTGGGTCACATGGTTTGCTTGGGCCAATTGCAGGAGTGCCAGTTCGGAAAAGGTTCCGAAACGCATACTGTAATATGTGTGGCAGTTTAGATAGATAGACGTTATATTTTAGACATTGGGTTTTGGGTGTTTGATGACAGTTACCATAAGCATAACTTCTCGATCCGTGTTCCAGACAAAGAGATCACTTCGTCGCAGGCTCCTCGTGAAAACGTCATCGCGAACGCAGTGAAGCAATCTCAACGATATAGTTCCCAACAAAGAGATCACTTCGTCGCAGGCTCCTCGTGAAAATGTCATCACGAACGCAGTGAAGCGATCTCAACGATATAGTTCCCAACAAGGAGATCACTTCGTCGCAGGCTCCTCGTGAAAACGTCATCGCGATTCCGATGCTATAATACTTCAAAGACCTCTCGACTGCGCTCGAGGTGACAGCTAATCTATAACCTATTGCTTTCGATGCGCCAATACAATCGGTGGTTGCCCGTTGAAGGGATTGTGCATTCTACCAATGGTCCTGGCACCCATAGCCGAAGCGCGGACCACACTTTTATCACCATAACGCTCTCGCATACGATCCATGGCCGCATAGAGGTTCAGGGCTTCCTCAGTATCATCAAATAGATTGATCTGATAATTGCCCGATACCAAATGACTAAATCGGATACCAATCAAACGCACCAGCAACCTTCTGTTGTACAATGCCTTGAACAACTCCAGAATTTTGGGAATGAGAATATGATCGGCGCTCGTATACGGAATGCGCATTTGTTTGGTGTAGGTATTAAAATCAGAGTAGCGGATCTTTACCGCAATGCAGGCCGTGAGTTTTTCGCCCCTACGCAATTGAAAGGCAAGATTTTCGGTCATTGCCAAAAGAATACCCCGCAGCTTTGCCACATCTATGGTATCCTTATCAAAAGTGCGTTCATTGGAAATTGATTTCCGCTCATAAAAGGGAATGACGGGCGTATTATCGACCCCATTGGAGCGTTTCCAGATTACGACCCCGTTTTTTCCTAGTACCCGTTGCATAAGGTCCATTGGCATTTCTTGGACCGTCTTTACTTTTCGCAATCCAAGATTGCGGAGGGTCTGGTAGGTCTTATCGCCCACCATAGGTATTTTTTTAATAGATAAGGGTGCCAAAAAAGGTTTCTCATACCCAAAATCGACTTTTAATTGATTGTTGGGCTTGGCTTCATTAGTGGCTACTTTAGAGACCACTTTGTTCACCGAAAGTCCAAAAGAAATGGGCAATCCTGTTTCCTTGATGATTCTATTCCGCAACTCGGAAGCGTACTGGTAGCAGCCAAAAAAGCGGTCCATCCCCGACAGATCGGCATAAAACTCATCGATACTCGATTTCTCGAACAAGGGCACCTGTTCCTTGATGATATCGGTAACCATATCGGAATGCTTGCTATAGGTGCCTGCATTACCTTTAATGACCACTGCTTCGGGACATAATTCGCGTGCCATCTTCATGGGCATGCCCGAGTGCACACCAAAACCACGGGTCTCATAGCTACAGGCGGCTACTACACCACGATCACTGGTACCACCCACCAATAAAGGGCGGTTTTGCAACTCGCTGTCCAAGAGCCGCTCTACGGATACAAAAAAAGTATCCAGATCTAAATGAAGTATGGTTTTGTTCATAGCTGTCCTAAAAAGGACAACTAAATTATGGAATTTTTACTATTTTTTGGAATATTTCCATAATTATATTTTGAACTTTTTTACCTAGTCAAAAGCGAATCCTGTAAATACCCTATAGATAAAGGCGTATAGTACTATAAAAAAAAGCGCGAAACTGAACCATGCGAAAGCCTTGAAATAGTTTTTGATGATAATATGTCCTAAGTTTCTAAACCCTTCTAAATAAATCTCCTTTATAAGTAATGTTGTTTTCATAATCATATTCTTTTATTGTTATATATTACTAAAACAACAAAGGCCGTGCTAACCCTAGGGATAGAGTCAAATATTAGTTTAAGGGGTTCTAAAGACTGATGAAATACCAATTTTTAGCTAAAATTTAAGGTTTATTGGTTATTGTCCAGGGACAATGTCAAGACCCATTTTGGGAATATACCAAACGTCTTTCCCAAGATCAACTCCGCCACGCATTTGTTCTTGCACCACCCTATCTATTACATAGATGCCCATCTTTGCCATATCTTCGAAAGTATCGATGCCATTGTTAGGAAAACCAACGCGGGTTCTATGTATATTGAACGTATTTGCAAACTTTTTATCAAAGGCCTTTTCAACCCCCTCTTTACCCAATATAAAACCTAAAAGCCCGCCCCATGTAGCAGTAGGGTTATCAGAGTCCCAACCGGCCAAAGTACCGATTTTTATGGTTTCTTTAATATCACCTTCGCCATATAACAAACTGATTATACTTGCCCCGAAATTGATTCCCGCAGCAAAGCAGCCATTGCACACCGCATCTTTCGTGGCCCATAGATACCCATCTTCTTGCTTAATTTGATATTTTTCGTGAAGCTCATCCCTGGCTTCTTCCCATGTTGCTCCTGACTGATATTTATCTAAGACAAAATCATACATTTTTGCGGAATACGAATCATTAGGAAGACGTTTACGTGCTAAGGTGGCCATCCAAAGTAGGTTATCCTTAGTAGCTTTATTTTCATCTGCCAAAGGTGCTAGGGAATACATGATCACATTGAATTCTGAAATCCATTCTGCATTTTTCCTAGCCACGGTCTGTATAGGTAGATGTGCCATTTTCAAAGCTACATCTGGTCGCGTAGGGGCAAAAAAACCAAATATTTCGGTAGTCAATTGCGCATCGATCATTTCATAATCGGGATTTGCTTCGGGGTCGCTTGTCATTGGAGGTACAACGCCTTCAATCATAAGGTTCAATGCTGTTTGGTTGGAAACCCAGAGAAAATTCTCTTCCTCATGCATTATATGTTTTAACCAACCTTCCCTAATCTGTTCCCCAGTTAGCACACTGGTTTTGTTCTTGTACAATAGGTTTTGATACATGTATTCAATATCGGTATCATCATCGGCTCCCCAAATGCTATCCTCGACAGCATATAAAAAATCTATTGTACCGGATAAATCATTGGAGCCCCAAATATTGGGTTGATCCAACTGACCCCAATCTTTACTCGTGTAAAATCCTGCCCCTTTCCCGTCTTTGGTCGGTATCCCTATTTTATCCATTTCGGTGACCAAACCTGTCCAATTGGCAATGCATTGTCCTAACCAAAAGCCTTGTAACTTATTTTTATATTCTGTCCTTGAGACCTTCCAATCATTAGGTTTTGGTTTATAGGGGACATATGCAAGCGTCGAATCGACCAATTCATTTTTAATGCTATTACCTTTTTCCGAAGTATTTTCCTTGCATGAAATTGCAATGCTAAAAGACAGTACCAATGAAACTAAAAATCTATATTTAAGCATCCTACTTTATTAAAATGGAAGATTCTTTAAATCAACATTACCACCTGAAATGATAATCCCAACTTTCTTATTCTTAAAACTTTTCTTTTCACGTATTACCGCCGCAAAAGCAACTGCACTTGAAGGCTCTATGATGATTTTCATGCGTTCCCAAACCAAGCGCATGGCTTCAATGATTTCTTTTTCGGTCACCCGGATAATACGATCAACATATTTTTGGATCAGCGGAAAATTCTTGTCTCCCAATTGCGTCTTGAGTCCGTCAGCAATGGTATTCGTGGTTTCATTTATTTCTATTTTTCCGCTTTTCAAGGAACGATATGCATCATCTACCTCAAAAGGTTCAGCGCCAATCACCTCGCAATCGTCACTAAAATAATGGACTGCCAATGCTGTACCCGCAATGAGTCCGCCTCCACCAACAGGTACGATCACCATATCAAGATTCGGATGTTCTTGTAACAATTCCATGCAGACAGTGCCTTGCCCGGCAATAACATTCAAATCATTGGAGGGGTGAATAAAAGTTGCCCCGCTTTCGGACTGAATCCTATCGGCTACTGCATTCCTTGCTTTTAAGGTGGGTTCACATTCAATAATAGCTCCGCAGTATTCCTTGACTGCATCTTTCTTTACTTGCGGAGCTGATGATGGCATCACGATATAAGCTTTAACCCCCAAACTTTTCGCAGCTAAGGATAAAGCCTGTGCAAAGTTACCCGAAGAGTGTGTGACAACGCCCTTTTCTTTTTGTGCATCAGTCAATTGTAAAATAGCATTGGTAGCACCACGCATTTTATAAGCGCCCATTCTTTGAAAATTCTCACACTTGAAAAAAAGCTCCGCGCCAACCATTTTATTCAATAAACGTGAGGTCAACACTGGAGTTCTATGAACATAAGGGGCAATTCTATTATGACAATCAATGAGGTCTTCTTTTTTCATTCCAATATTCTCATTTAATGGATTTTTGAATAAAACTCCATACTTAAAACTACAAAGAAATCCATTACCCCTAAAACACTCGTAAATAATTGGATGCATAGCAAATAATTGGAGTGAATATTCGTTATTAAAGGGATTGGCACGACCTTTGATTCTTGATATTTGCCAATTACAAGTAGTGCTTTAAATTAACGATGAGAGCTATTGTTATTCTTTGCTGTTTAATACTGTGTCAAGTGACGCAGGGTCACCCCTATGCATTTGATAGTTCCTTCGACCCTACTTTTACTTCATCTTTTAGCAATGCCCATAACGAATCGTCAGTCTACAATAAACTAAAATCATCGATTGGTATTACTTCCCCAAATAGTAGTACTATTTGGACCATACCCGAACCTGTTGAATTGGAATGGACTACCATGAACATTGATGGTTCAAAATCAATTCGTTTTTTTCTTGCTAAGAATGACATGGTCGTACAAGAACTAGGAACTTTTAAAAACACAGGTGAGGCGAGTGGTATAATTTTGGCTAAGAATATTAGTTCTGGTGACAACTATCAGGTTGTTGGGATTGAAATGTTCCCCGATGACAAGTTTCAAATTGCCAAATTCGCAACGCCTTATTTTTCCATCAGAAATAAAATATCAGACGCTAGAAAGGAAAAATCAAGATTATTGAACGCTGCCAAAAACAATTCAGAAACCGAAAAGGAAGCACCTAAACAGGTTAAAAAATCGAAACGGGTTAAACCCAAAAGGAGTAAAAAAGACCGAAAAAAAATCAAAGAAACACCTAAAAAAATTGAAGAGGCACCCAAAAAAGTTGAACCGGAACCCAAAAAAATTGAAGAGGTTCCTAAAAAAGTTGAATCTGCACCCAAGAGAATGGAATTTGATGGCAGGAATATTACTTATGTAAAAGAATTGGCCTTTGAAAACGAAAAAATAAAAGTAAGTGTCTGGGACCACGGTCGGCAGGATGGGGATATCGTTTCAATTTACCTCAACGGATTTACCGTTATTTCAAAACACCTATTGACCTATCGTAAAAAGCCAATTGAAATAACTTTGGATCCATCCAAAAAGAACGACTTGTTTCTTTATGCCCACAATCTTGGTGAATATGCCCCGAACACCGTTGCTATTGAGATATCAGATGGTAAGACTTCAGAGAATATTGTATTGAATTCTGACCTGAAAAGTTGCGAAGCGGTTTTGATCAGCGTAAAGAAATAGCTGCTCACATTATTGTAATTTTATTTTTTTCCCCGAATTTACGGCCAAATAAATGGCATCGATAATTTTCATATCCTTTAAACCTTCTTCCCCATCTATTGGGACAATGGGTTGCTTCCCTTCAAAAATAATCTGAGCCATACCATCCATTTGTAATGTTTGATGTGTACTATGCGGTTGCTGGAGATCACCTTTATGGGTTTGCCCTTTTATAGGGCCATAGCCAGAAGAAGGTTTCATTTCCATCCAACCCTTATCACCAGTCATAAAAAAGCGGTCTAAATGCCGCATGGCATAGGTTGAAAGGCATGAAGCGACCGCCCCACTTGGGAATCCCATTTGAAATTGTATGGTCTCATCGATTCCTTCTTTGAACTTTATAGGGTCGGTTTTGGTCTCTTGTGCCGTGACCCAAATAGGTTCCTCACCTAGCATATAACGGGCCCCATTGAT
>JABDKZ010000037.1 GCA_013001935.1 Maribacter sp. | reverse complement strand
TGGGTGTATTTAAGTTCCATTCGCCTTTGGTCAACGCAATGTGTATTTGATTGTTTGTTGTTTGCTGGTAGGCACGTAATCTGAACGTACCGAAACGTGTTGTTATATCAAAATCCTCTTTCTTTTCTATCAGGCTATCGTGTTCCATACGATAGGCTACCAAATCTTCAATGGAAATGACCTTCAATTCAAATTTCTTTGCAACTTCCATTAATTGTGGTAATCTGGCCATGGTGCCATCTTCATTCAATATTTCGACTAAAATACCTGCTGGTTTAAAACCAGCAAGCCGGGCAAGGTCAATGGCAGCTTCAGTATGACCGGTTCTTCTTAGTACACCGCCATTCTTGGCCCGTAATGGAAAAATATGACCAGGACGTCCTAAATCATGTGGTTTAGTGGCATCATCAACCAATGATAAAATGGTTTTTGCTCGGTCATGAACAGAAATGCCCGTAGTACAGCCATTACCAATCAAGTCAACTGAAACCGTAAATTGGGTTTGATGCAATACCGTATTATTTTGCACCATCATTTCAAGATTCAATGCGTTGCAGCGGTCTTCGGATAATGGGGCGCAGATTAAACCACGACCATGCTGGGCCATGAAGTTTATCATATTGGGCGTAACCATTTCAGCTGCTGCAATAAAATCACCTTCATTTTCGCGATTTTCATCATCAACAACGATGATTATCTTGCCTTTACGAATGTCTTCAATCGCTTCCTCAATTGTATTTAATTGTACAGTTTTTTCCATCCTTACTATCATGCTGTGGCTGTTTCTTTATCTTTTTTCCTGCCTATTTTTTTGAAAAACTCAAAGACTCCATCTAAATTCATCAAACCTCTATCGGCAGTTGCCCTTTTCGTTAAGACAATGCTCAAAGGTAACATTATCAAAGTAGATAACCATGCTCCAAATATGGGGTGAATTTCATTTTTCTTGGCATAGTTCTCTGCAAATACCCCAAGAAAATAATAGGTTAGGAATAAGATGATCGCTATAACCAATGGAAGTCCAATGCCACCCTTACGAATTATAGCGCCCAATGGGGCCCCAACAAAGAATAGAATAACACAGGATAGGGCTAAGGCATATTTTTTATGTAAAGCCAGAATATGTCTGTTATAGATTTCATAGCGTTTCTCCAATTCATTTCGCTTGCCTTGAATCGATGTTAATACGTTTGAAGATGCAGTTTTTGCGGCTTTAACTATCTGCACTTTCTGCCAGTCCTGATAAAGGTTTAAGACAGCATCGGCCGAATTAAGATTTACAATACCTTTTATGGTATCCTTAACAGGGATTTCCTTCTTTGAAAGCTTGTTGTTCATCACCATCTTCTTATCCGTAAACGTTGAATCTTCGATGGGCACTGGAACAAAAGCCCCCATTCTTCCCTGGATATTTTTTGAAAAGGCTTCAACAATTCTAACATTGTCTAATTGCAAAGAATCGATATCTTTTGTAAGTCTAAAGACATTCTTCATTTTTTCCGTACTAATATCCCTTTCCTCTTCCAAGTCAACATTGTTGAATTCAGAAAGGTCAATGTTCATGGTATAGCTTTCAAAATTAGCATTGGCGAAGGGATATTTATTTTTACCTTTGTTAGAGCTCTTTTCCAAATCACGATAGTAGTGGCCATCATACAAGACCAATTGTAATATATCAGAAGTTTCACTGCTTTTTAGTTCTCCATTCTTTGCTTTAATTACAGTGGAATTAACTTTGGTTGCTGTTTTTAGGTGGATGGTCACATTTTCTAAAAAACGATCATTCTCACCATATTTATTATCAACTTTGATATTCATATCAGCCCCTTCAAAATCGCTGAAAACCCCTTCGACTATTGCAACAGCCGGTTTTACCTTAGCAATATTCCGGCGCAGGTTAAATATTTTCTGTTCAGATGCAGGAATTACACTGTTAGCGAAATAAAAAGTAACGCCCCCTAAAAAAACAATGAATAAAATTAGACTCAGCATCGCTCTTTGTAATGAAATACCAGAAGCTTTCATTGCGGCGAACTCATAATTCTCTGCAAAGGTCCCAAAGGTCAATATTGAGGAAAGCAACACAGTTAGTGGCAATACTTTCTCGGTGAGATTTGGCGTCAAATAAAAAAGAAATTTTCCAATGATAATAATGTCTAGGCCTTTCCCAGCTAAGTCATCAATAAAAAGCCAAATCGTTTGAAATATGAAGATAAACATCAATATTAAAAACGAGCTGAAAAAATTAAATAGGAATCTCGATAAAATATACCGGTCTAGAATTCTCAATGCTGCAGTGTTAATTTAATTAAACCTACAAAAATATACATCATGCTTTGTGTTGATCCTGTGAAAGTACAATGATTTCTTGGTTAGGCTCAATCAATGCCTTAGGTGTCATTTCTTTTTGATATAATACTAGTTTCTTATGATGTAGTACCCTTCTTCCTTGTACTTGTTCTCATCAAAAGTAAATAAGGTTTTTGATAAAGGTTGGTTTGTTTTAAAAGAATTAACAGTAATAGTGGTCTTTGTACCATTTTTCCCTGTCTCAATAACTTTATAGATATGTTTGGTCTCAGCATCAATTCCTAAAAGAATAGAATTAATCTCAGTATTGGTATCGATCGGGATGAGTTTTATAAATTGTATTTTTCTTCCTTGCACATTTTGAAGTATATCCCATTGGTAGGTGTGTCCTTGTCTAAAGAAGGTCAACATTTTTGAGGGGGTTACCGTATCGGCGTCCTCAGACTTATCTTCTATAGTAACTTCCTCATTTTCAGGAACTATGGTATATACTTTGCTGCCATCAAATAATTGCTGCGCCCCAAAGAAGTTCGCAATATATTTGTCACCCTGCATGGTAACATCGCCTCGAGTTTCATCATTTATATCTGCCTCCTGGTTATTGAGTACATATTTAAAATCAACAAAGATATTGTCATAGCTTTGAACCTTATTATAAACATCATCCAACAATGCTTTTGCTTTGTCAGCATTCTGTGCGCTCGACAAATTTATCGATAAAATTGCCAGAGAGATAAAAAATATTTTTTTCATTTTAGGTTAATTTGACTCGTTATTCAATAATTGATCTAATGCCATCATATCAGGCACTAATACCTGTCTGGCCTTACTACCTTCAAAAGGACCGACAATACCTGCGGCCTCTAATTGGTCAATAATCCGACCGGCGCGGTTGTAGCCCAACTTAAGTTTTCGTTGCAATAGAGAGGCTGACCCTTGTTGCGCGATAACAATAACCTGGGCAGCGTCCTTGAACATGGCATCCCTTTCACTGATTTCATAATCAATACTTGTGCCAGATTCTTCACCAACGTATTCTGGCAATTCGTGTGCTTGTGGATATGCTCTTTGCGAACCAATATATTCCGTTATTTTTTCTACTTCCGGAGTGTCGACAAAGGCACACTGTAATCGGGTTACTTCATTGCCTTGGGTAAAAAGCATATCACCACGACCTATCAATTGATCAGCTCCCTGCGCATCCAGAATGGTTCTGGAATCTATTTTTGAGGTTACCCTAAAGGCAATCCGCGCAGGAAAGTTTGCTTTAATAATTCCTGTAATTACATTAACAGAGGGTCGTTGCGTTGCTATAATCAAGTGAATTCCTATTGCTCGAGCCAATTGTGCCAGTCGGGCAATAGGCGTTTCTACTTCCTTTCCAGCAGTCATGATCAAATCGGCGAACTCATCGATTATCAAAACGATATAAGGTAGAAACTTATGGCCATCATGCGGATTCAATTTGCGAGCCTTGAATTTGGTATTGTACTCCTTAATATTGCGAACCATGGCCAATTTCAACAACTCGTACCTATTGTCCATTTCTATGCAAAGGGAATTCAGCGTATTAATAACCTTGGTATTATCGGTAATAATGGCTTCATCAGAATCAGGCAGCTTGGCTAAAAAATGCCTTTCAATCTTATTATAAAGGGTTAATTCAACTTTTTTAGGATCTACAAGGATAAATTTAACTTCTGCGGGGTGCTTTTTATATAGCAAGGAGGTGATAACAGCATTTAATCCTACAGACTTACCTTGTCCGGTGGCTCCGGCCATTAGCAGGTGGGGCATTTTGGCCAGATCTACCACAAACGTTTCATTGCTTATGGTCTTACCAAATGCAATTGGTAGTTGCATTTCCGCTTTTTGGAACTTGCTAGAGGCAATCACGGAACGCATGGAAACGACGGTAGGTTTCTTGTTTGGAACTTCAATGCCGATAGTACCTTTACCAGGAATAGGAGCAATAATTCGAATACCCAAGGCTGCTAAGGAAAGCGCAATATCATCTTCCAGGTTCTTGATTTTAGATATGCGAACCCCAGCTTCCGGCACTATTTCATAGAGTGTAACCGTAGGGCCTATTGTGGCCTTTATTTGGGCAATCCCTATTTTATAGTTCTTTAGGGTTTCAACAATTTTATTCTTGTTTTCCTCAAGTTCTTCCTGATTTATGGTAATCCCCCCTGAAGTGCCATGCTGTTGCAATAAATCAATTGTCGGGAATTTGTAATTTCCTAATTCCAGGGTCGGGTCAAATTCACCGAAATCATCTACTAATTTGTCGGCAATATTATCTTTTTCCTCTTTCTCCTCAACGATTTTTTCAACCTCCATAGCCAATACCTCCTCTTGAACCGCTTCTTCCTTAGGAAGGGTTATTTCAAAATCATCGGCTATCTTTTCTTTTTCGAGATGGGGAATATGCTCTTTATGGGTATAGGTATCAATTACTATAGGGGCATCATCTTCTTTATCAAATTCAATTGTGGAGGTGGTTTCTTTAGGGTTCTTTTTGAATTCAGCAGCTATAGCCTCTTTTTTGGTTTTAAAATATTCAAAGAGGGTATCAGGTGTGAAGTTAAATAATCGTACCAATATAAAAATAAGACCGAATAACAAGAGTAGGAACACACCTATTTTACCCGTGTAATCTTGCAGAAAATCGTTCATTTCATAACCAACAAGTCCGCCTAATAAGGGCTTTTCTATTGCGAAGAAACCAAGAGTTATTGATATCCATATAATAAACAGCAAACCCCAAATCCATTTCCTAAGCA
>JABDKZ010000016.1 GCA_013001935.1 Maribacter sp. | reverse complement strand
ATATACATTTTGGCTACTCTTTTCGGCGTGCCTCTTAGGGAATCATCGTTCAAATCCAATCCCATAACATCCATTATTTGCGCAAATAACTGGGCAATGTTTTCTTTTTTTTCTTCATCGCTCATGTCAAATGCATTCGCTTTCAAGGGCGTATCAATTCCCGTGTATAAATGATCATCGCCGATTTCCTCATGAGTATACCCGTTTAATACATTCTCCGTATCAATTAGCGTATTTAATAGTGTTTCCTGATTATTCATAAAGTTCATTTTTTATTCAAGTCCAATTTCCAAAGTCCTTTTCGCTAGACCATTCATAGTGCTTTTAAGAGACTTAATTCTATAAGATTAAGGGTAAAACTAATTATTATGTTTAACTAATTGTGTTAAAGTTTAAACAATTTTTAATCAATAAGTAGGAAATTATTTTAAGAAATGTATCTTACCACAAGTTTAATCAAGGAAAACATTCGCTTATTGATACGATTGGTATGCGGTAAAAAAAATATAGCTATTAAGGAGCATAAGGGCAAAAGCGGGTAATGCTACAAGGATATGATCTTTAATTTTTATTCTGACAAATACACCGATGAGCATTAGCAAGGCTAAACCTGCAGAAGCGATAAGGGTCAATAAAGGAAAGAACAATCCCATAAATAGGCCAATTGCACCAAGAGTTTGAAGGATACCCGTAAGGATGCGAAATTTACCAAGTCCGAAGCGTTCAAATTCTTGCATCATTTTTTTATTGATCAAACAATTTAGTCCATACCAAAGAAAGCTAATGGCAGAAAAACAAATAAGTGATGTTAACAACATTCGGGATAAATCTATTTCAAAGATTATGATAGGACTTTTAAAAATCTTAGATTTAATAGGAAAAACAAAGATACAGCGAGTATAACTTAAAGGAGCTTCAAAATGGAAATTTATTATGTAAACATTGCAGTCAAAGTATTTATTTTTCTGAGTATAATTAACGTTTGGTTTTTCAGATTTGGGAAAGCAACCGCTTGGAGGGCAGGCAACGCCAGTTCCATGAAAGAGGAATTTAAAGCGTATGGCTTATCAGAAACAGTCATGTATCTAATAGGCGGGCTTAAGGTATTATCGGCTATTTTGTTGGTAGCTTCTATTTGGTTACCAAACCTTGCCACACCGGCTGCTGCGGGTATGGCAGTATTAATGCTAGGTGCCATCATCATGCATATCAAAGTTAAGGATCCCATCAAAAAATCATTTCCTGCTTTAAGCTTTCTGGTCTTGTCCTTATTGATTATATATTTTCACCTAGGTTAACCTGATAATTTTAAGGTTTTTGAAAAATTCCAGTTTAAAAATCCACATCATAGGAGCGGGCATCAGTGGGCTTGTCGCTGCAAATGTCTTAGAAAAGAAAGGCTACCATCCTATTGTTCTGGAAGCAACGGATAGCGTTGGAGGGCGTGTAAAAACAGATGTTGTTGATGGGTATTGCCTTGACCATGGCTTTCAGGTACTGTTGACAGCTTACCCCATGGCAAAAAAATATCTGGATTACAAATCCTTAAAGCTTAATTATTTTAAGCCAGGTGCTGCACTATTTAGCAAAGGAAATCGGACTACCATAGGTGATCCAATAAGGGACCCATCATTTTTAATCCCCTCACTTAGCAGTAAAGTTGGAAGCTTAAGGGACAAAATAAAAGTCTTTCAGCTTAACCGGGAACTCCAAGGCAAGTCTTTGGAGGCTATTTTTGATGAAACCGAGACATCAACTTTGGCCTTTTTACAAAACTATGGATTCTCTGAAAAAGTGATTCAAGGTTTTTTCAAGCCTTTCTTTAGTGGTATTTTTCTTGAACCAAATTTGGATACTTCAATCAGAATGTTCCAATTTGTTTACAAAATGTTCGGGGAAGGTCTGGCTGCTCTTCCAGCGACAGGAATCGGGGCTATATCGGAACAACTGGAATCAAGATTAGATCATACAACCTTTCATTTTAACACTACCGTACAACAAGTGAAAGAGAGGAAAATAGTACTTGAAAACCAGACTATTTTGGATAGCGACTACACGATTATCGCGACCGATGCCCATCCCTTAATGCCTAATCTTAAAAATCAAGAGGTTACATGGAAAAGCTGTGACAACCTTTATTTCTTGACATCCCAAAAAGTGATAACACAACCTTTGATAGGATTGGTCAGCGATGAAAATGCCTTGATCAACAATATTTTCTACCCAACTACATTTTCTGGGCAACTAAATAATGGGAAAGAGCTGCTTTCTGTTACGATTGTAAAAAAACATGGTTTATCTCCAAAGGAACTAATTCAAAAAACAACGGATGAATTAAAAATTCATTTTAATATTCAGGACAGCCTATTTTTAAAACACTATCCTATAAAAAAAGCCCTTCCCCAACTTTCCAACTTAAAAAATGAAATAGAACCTTCAGAAACCAAATTAACTTCTACCGTTTTCCTGGCTGGGGATACGATGCTCAATGGCTCTTTGAATGCTGCTATGTTATCAGGGGAAAAGACAGCGGAAAGTGTTATGGCCTCTATTAATAGTGAAACTTTAACAGGAAGTAATTAGAGGCCAAATCCCTTAATAGGCTGAGATTCGATATTTCTCCAAAAGTGCTAAAGAAGCATACTGTAATGCACTTTCATGTGTTGCTTCAAGTACCACTAAGGGGGCGACACCGGCTTGTTCGGCTTCCAACCACCTTGAAATGCATAAACACCATTTTGAGCCAGGAACTAGACCTGGGAATTTCCAATGGGGTATTGGAGTTGAAAGATCATTACCACGGGACTTGGTATAATCCAAAAATTCTTTCGTCACAATAGCACATACCACATGCGTACCGTAATCCTCTTGAATTGTGCGACAAAATCCATCCCTAAAATAGCCAGTTGCGGGATTCTTACAGCATAGCTGCAATGGGGATCCTAAAACATTTAACGCTGTTGCCATTTATACACTTAAATTCCTGAATCTGGCCTGCCTTTCAATCTAACTTCAATCCTTTTCTTTTTAACGGTCAATCGTTTCATGATTTCCATTAATTCGGCATCTTTTGTCTTTTTATAAATTTCATTGATTGCCAGAACAAGTCGCTTAGCCTCCCTTGAGGCCACTACCCTATCACTTGTAGACATATGACTTAGTTTCGTGTTTTCGAATGCTGCTGCTTGGTGTAAAATGTCCATATACAATTTTATATATTTTCCACTAAATATAGATTTTAAACTTAAAAATAATTAAGCAATAACATTGATTGTATTTATGGTAACATCAGCTAAATACATACAAAAAATAGTGTCATTGGAATTCTAAAATCAAGTTGCTCTTGAATAGGTATTCATTGCATTTAAAATGACTTTACAGCTTTGTTATGGTCTATGAAAAAGAGGCATTGTAAGCAGTCTTCCTTAACTCAAAAAACCCCGACAATAGAGTCACAGGGTTTTCAAATACTATCTTCAAATCATTTTCAAATACTATCGCTCAAAGACCATACTATCAAAGCCCGGAAGATCGTCGCCTTCGATAATTGTAAGTTGATCTGCATCTTTTGTGAAATTAAAGTTTGAAGCGCCATCATAAAGGGTGACTTGATTACCACTTATAGTCCAGGATCCAGATCTTGTCGTTATATCAGAGGTGCAAGACAAAAAGAAAGCACCTCCAGTAATACTGGTGACACTGGTCTCAGTAAGCGTCCAAATCCAATTACCATCACTTCTTAAGTTTAAATTTCCCGTGACACAAGGTAATTCTGTCAATACATTTGAGGTAGTATTCCCATCGTTGTTTATGTCCTGTGGTGGGTTAATATTCAATTCAATCAGCGCATAATTACCTGATGCCAAAGCGATTTCGTCTACAGAATCGCCCTCATCATCATTTGAGCAAGCTCCAATGACCAAAATAAAACTGAAAATCAATAAAATATACCTTGTTGTGTTCATAGCTCGTTTTTTTAATATTCATAAAAGTATGGCATTCGTGTATTAATCCAAAATTTATTACAAGCCACCCAAAAACAAATTGGAGACTACAATTAATACATAAGGATTCTATCTTAAGGCATTTAAGGATACATCTTCATTTTTATACGTAAATTACCATGATGGAAAAGCCCCTGGTCAGCATACTTATTCCCTTTAAAAATACAGAGGACTACCTTCCGGATTGTCTGCGTTCCATACTTGAGCAAACTTATCAGCATTGGGAGGTTTGGGCTGTTGATGATTCATCCTCGGATTCAAGTTGGGAGATTGTTTCCCAATACGCCCTAAATGATTCACGGATCAACGTAATAAAGAATTCAGGTCAAGGTATCATTAATGCACTGCGTAAGGCCTACGAACATTGTCAAGGTGACTTGATTACTAGGATGGACTCAGATGATATTATGGTACCAGAGAAAATAAGTACCATGGTAAATTTACTTCTAAGACATGGTGAAAAGCACGTGGCCATAGGGAAGGTAAAATACTTTTCTGACAGGGGCATCAGCAATGGTTACGAGCGTTATGAAAATTGGTTAAACCTCCTTATTGAAAAAGGAGCCAATTACTCTGAGATTTATAAAGAATGCGTTATCCCTTCCCCTTGCTGGATGGTTTTCAAAAATGATATGGATCGCTGTGGCGCCTTTGAATCTGATCGATATCCAGAAGATTATGATTTGACTTTTCGCTTTTACGAAAACAAATTGAAATGCATTCCATGCAATAAAACACTGCACTTTTGGCGGGACTACGATACACGAACCTCTAGGACCAGTGAGCACTATGCGGCCAACTATTTTTTAGAAATTAAAATACATTATTTCCTGAAATTGGAATATGAGCCCAGTAGGCCCTTGGTTATTTGGGGCGCGGGAAATAAAGGTAAGACCATTGCTAGAAACTTAGTGGATAGAAAACAGGATTTTATTTGGATCTGCGATAATCCCAATAAAATCGGAAAAGACATCTACGGTAAAAAACTACACCACTTTGGCATTTTAAACGAGATAGCCAATCCACAAAATATCATCACCGTGGCCAATGAAAAAGAACAGGTAGCGATTAAAAGATTCTTTGATGGGATTAAAAAACTTCCAATGGAAGACTATTTTTTCTTTTGTTGAAATTCTATATCAATATTGTTAACTTATCCTGAATACTTCATATATTTGCCAAATCAAATTCAAGAATGCAGTTTAAATATCCAGAACTTCTTTGGGCGCTATTTCTACTACTCATTCCTATATTCATTCATCTTTTTCGACTTCGTAGATTCAAAAAAACGCCTTTTACCAACGTTAAGTTGTTGCAAAAAGTAGTTTCGGAATCACGCAAGAGCAATACGTTAAAAAAATGGTTACTCTTGTTTACAAGGTTAATGGTATTTGCCGCTGTAATTATTGCCTTTACGCAACCCTTCTTTGCAAAAAAGAGTGCTTTGCAAGAGAAAGAAACTGTTATTTATCTGGACAACTCGTTTAGTATGCAGGCTAAATCCGATCAAGGATCTTTACTTGATAAAGCCATCCAAGAACTTATTAAGGCAGTCCCAGAAGGAGAAAAATTCAATCTTTTTACCAATAATTCGGAATTTAGAAATATTGAATTAAAGGACATACAGAACGACCTGCTCACGATTGTGCCTACCCCCGATCAACTGAATCTTGATGAAATACAGCTAAAAGCAAATAACTTCTTTTCAAAAAATACAAATGCAATAAAAAATCTGATTATTGTTTCTGATTTTCAAAAAAGGTTAGCATCTGGCAATAAGGACGCCATAGGCAAGGTTCAAAAACATGTAGTGAAGTTATCGGCAATGAACTTGGAAAATGTGTCTATTGATAGTATTTATGTAAGTAAGAACGGTACCGAAAATATCGAGTTAACAGCCTCACTTTCTGCTACGAACGAGATTCAGAGCATTCCCGTTTCATTATATGATGATGACAAATTAATTGCGAAAACTTCTGCAGTTTTCGAAGACGACAAAGGAAAAGTAACTTTTACACTTTCGGCAAATGATGTGGTGAATGGCCAGGTCATAATCTCTGATTCTGGCATCACTTATGACAATCATTTATTTTTTAACATCAATGAAATTGAAAGGCCAAATGTATTGGTAATCGGTGAGGCTTCTTCAGAATACTTGAGACGCATATATCCCGAGAATGAATTTTTATTCACTTCATTTTCATTGAAAAACTTAAACTTTAGGGATATAGAATCACAGAACCTGATCATTCTTAATGAGTTGGAGAAAATTACTACTTCGCTAATGGCAAGCATTTCATCCTTTGTATCAAATGGTGGTAATTTGGTAATTATACCTTCTAATAATATCGACATCAATGAGTACAGCACATTGCTATCCAGATTTTCATTAGGTGCTTTAATGGAAAAAGTCAGCGCCGAAACAAAAATTACACAAATCACATTTTCGCATCCCCTCTATGATAATGTTTTTGAAAAAAACATAGACAACTTTGATTACCCGCAGGTCGCTGAATTCTTTAAGACAAATTCCAAAGCTTCAAAAATCCTAGGGTATCAGAATGGCGAATCTTTCTTATTGGGCACAAAAGGCATTTACTTGTTTACAGCATCTATAGCCAATCAGAATTCAAATTTTAAGCAATCCCCGCTTATTGTACCTACATTTTACAAAATGGGGGTGAATAGTCTAAAACGCCCAGGCCTATACCATACCATGGGAGGGCAGATACGAATGGATATTGCCCAAAAAATCGCTAAGGATCATATTTTAAGGGTTTCAAAAGACGGTCTTGATTTTATTCCCCAACAGCGTTCCCATGCGAACAAGGTATCACTGACATTCAATGAAAATCCTTTTGAAGATGGTATTTATGATATTTTGGAAAACGGAAATAGTATCAAAAAAATAAGTTTCAACTATCCCAGAAATGAAAGTGATTTGCAATTTATGGATATCAACGATATCGCTTCGGAAAGTCAGCAAAGTTCAATAGCAGCCTTATTTCAAGACTTGGAAAACGATAATAGCGTAACCGAGCTTTGGAAATGGTTTGTTATTTTAGCAGTGCTGTTTATCTTAATGGAAGTGCTCATCATCAAGTATTTAAATTGATTAAATAAAACAAAAAAGATTAACCTTACGCAAATGAACATACTTCTAAGATCTGCTAAAATTATAAGTGCCCTGAACAAAGATTTGCATTTGAAAAAAAGGGACATTCTTATAAAAAATGGCGTCGTTGAGCAAATTGCAGCCAAGATCAATGCACCCAGGACAACAAAGATTGTAGACCTTAAAAATTTACATGTTTCCCTAGGATGGTTTGATAGCAGTGTGTGTTTCGGCGAACCTGGTTATGAAGAGCGGGAAACCATTATGAACGGTCTAAGTACAGCCGCAAAGAGTGGTTTTACCGATGTGGTATTAAATCCAAATACATACCCGGTTGTAGACAGTAGTTCCGATATCGTTTTTCTTAAGAATGCATCTAGAGGTAATGCCACTAATCTTTATCCGCTCGGAACTTTGACCGTTGGTGCTCAAGGCGAGGATCTTGCAGAGTTATACGATATGGGTAATGCAGGTGCCGTTGGGTATTATGACTTTAAATCGCCAATAACGAACTCCAACTTATTGAAGATTGCCTTACAATATGTTCAAAACTTTGACGGACTCGTTTACTCCCAGCCTATAGATAAAAAGATCATGGGGAAAGGAATTGTAAATGAAGGTACAGTATCAACGAGGTTAGGGTTAAAAGGTATTCCTGCCCTGGCTGAGGAACTCCAAATTGTTCGTGATCTTTTTATTTTGGAATATACCGGAGGAAAGTTACATATACCTACAATATCCACATCAAATTCAGTAAGGCTCATTGCCAATGCCAAGAAAAAGGGATTGGATGTCAGCTGTAGTGTGGCCATGCACAATTTATACTTTACTGATGAGGTATTGGAAGAGTTTGATACCGCCTATAAGGTAATGCCACCTCTACGAACCAAGAAAGACATAAACGCGCTAAGAAGGGGGCTGAGTGAAGGTATAATTGATTTTGTCACAACAGACCATATTCCACTGAATATAGAGCTTAAACGTGTTGAATTTGATAATGCGACCTATGGCACAATCGGATTGGAAAGCGCCTTCGGCCTCCTAAATCAAATTTTCGATATTGATAAGAC
>JABDKZ010000494.1 GCA_013001935.1 Maribacter sp. | reverse complement strand
AATGTGAGCTTGCAATTAAAACTAAAGGATATTAAGTAAGCGAATAGCTATGAAAATTGAACATTTAGCGATTTGGGTCAATGATCTTGAACGAATGAAGACATTTTATGAGACCTTTTTTGGCGCTCTTGCGGGAACCAAATACCATAACCCAACAAAGAACTTCACTTCCTATTTCTTGAGTTTTGATGACGGGCCTAGATTGGAATTGATGCACAAACCCGATAGGGTCCAAAAAACAAATAATCGTAAAGAACAGATCGGGATAACCCATTTTGCTTTTTCTGTGGGGGCCTTAGCCCGGGTTAATGAACTCACCGATCAATTGAGGAATTCAGGATATGAAGTAATAGGTGAACCAAGAACAACAGGTGATGGCTATTATGAAAGTGTCGTTTTAGATCCTGAAAACAACAGGGTCGAGATAACAATTTAAATTTCGAATTTTTTTAATACCAGTTTTTTACCATCGAATTCGCCATAGGTGTAATACGAAATCCAATCGCCAAGGTTCACATACCTTGCTTTATCGTTCAAATCAATTTCCAAGGGTAAATGGCGGTGGCCAAAGACAAAATAATCATGGTGCTCTTTTTCCAATTTTCGCTTGCAATATTGTACCAACCACTCTTTGTCCTCCCCTAGAAATTTAATATCCTCATCTCCGGAAATCAATTTATTCTTAAGGGAAAGGTACTGGGCCAGTCTCACCCCTAAATCAGGATGCAACCATTTGTATAACCACTTGGACACAGGATTGGTAAAAACCTTTTTCATACGCTTGTACCCTTTGTCACCGGGACCCAAGCCATCGCCATGACCCACAAAAAAAGAAGTGCTGTTAAATGTGAATTGTTGGGGTTTATGAAAAACAGGAATATTCAATTCTTCCTCAAAATAACCGCTCATCCAAAGATCGTGATTCCCCACAAAGTAATAAACCGGGATTCCCGCATCCGTAATTTCTGCAAGCTTACCCAAAGTTCGTGTGAATCCTTTTGGCACAACAGTTTTATATTCGAACCAAAAATCGAACAGATCACCCAACAAAAAAATCGCCGCAGCGTCCTGTTTTGCCATATCCAACCAAGCAACAAATTTCTTCTCGCGAGGTCTACTTTTGGCCATAGTAGGTGCTCCCAAATGGTTATCACTGGAGAAGTAGACTTTTTTACCTACAGGAATGTTGGTAATCGTCATTTAAATGTAAAGATTAGAATTTTCCCCATCTGAACTGTCAGACGTATTGTCCGAGGCATACCACTCAGCATAGGAGGTTTCTGTCTCTTGGAGTTTTATCGAATTAAGTTCAATATTCTTAGGAAGCCTGGCTTTGATTTTTTCAGTAAAATCTATGACCATGTTCTCACTGGTAGGTTGATAATCGGCCAAAATCACTTTATGACCTCGATTGCCCAATTCCGCGGCGAGTTCTACATGAGGTGTGTTTTTGTTAAAGACTGTTGCATGATCAAAAGGGTCAACGATTTCTTCTTTTATTATTTTTTTTAGATCACTAAAGTCGATGACCATGCCCAGCTTAACATGTGATGGGTCTGTAATCGGCTTGCCAATTACCGTTACCGATAATTTATAACTGTGCCCGTGTACATTTCGGCATTTGCCATCATAACCATAGAGGGCGTGACCGGTTTCAAAGTTAAATTGCTTGGTGATTCTGATCTTGTTCATGACATACAAATTTTCACTTACAAAGGTAGTCATTCCCACAAATGAAAATGCATTGGCATTTAAATGAATTAATCGCTAGGAACAATAGGTTGGGTCCATGCCATTTCATGGATTAAATCTTCTATGGGATTTTCCTGTTTTTTTGAAGACGTGACTTTACATCTTACAAATAAAAGGTCATCGGTCATCTCATAACTAGCCCTATTGGCTTCAATGGACTTTAATACATGGCTTTCCGAATCGCCTTTTTTGCTACCAATAAATTCTATGGTATAAGTGATATCGGTTTCTGGAACTATTTCTATTGAAAGTTCGTCTGAGGTGCTCTCTATTTTATGTAGTTCTACACCGGTACTGGCATAGAATTGCCCAGCTTCCATGGCCGTAATCAATGATTTTGGTGAGAGGGTATCTGCTTGGACCATGACCCAACCCCTGCCAGCATTACTCCATTCAGAACCTTTTCTATGATAATGATGCGAATCGTCAGTGGCGAGTCCGTACATAATCGGTTTCTTGTTTTCAACATAAGAGATATTGATCAAATCCCACATATTTTCTGTAGAGATGTGTGTTGAATCACCCATGTTGTGCACCATAGGATGACCATTATATACTTCAAAAAAGCGTTCCCCTTTTAACGAAATCATGTCTTCCAACGCAACCCCATACCCAAAGTTAGGATGATTAACATGTGGGAACATCGGCGTTCCTGTATTTTCACGCTGACCAAGTACTTGATCTAAATTGTTTTGAAGTACTTCGGCAACACTGCCACCGCCTTTAGGATCTATTCTGTATTCAACATTGGTAACATTCATATGAATGGGCTTGTCCTCAAAGCTATCCGTTATTTCTTCAGATTGAATAGCCAAAAATTTCCCTGCTTCTTCAAATCGACTTCTATATTGATTGTAGGTTTTTAATTTGACCTTGATTTTATCTGAATCCAATTTATATGCTACCCAGTCACTTCCGTAATCCTCCAAGTATTTCTTAAAGGCCTTCTGATAAATGGAATCTTCCTTAATCGTAATCCATTTTTCTCCCTCGGCCAGCGTATTGTGATCGGATAATGCCAAAAAGTGATATCCTTTGGATTTATACCATTCCATAATCACTTCTGGGAACTCATCCCCATCACTCCAATACGAATGTGTATGCAGGTTGCCTTTGAACCATTGCTTTACTTCTTCTTTTTTTGTAATAGCGCTTTCCTCCTTACAGCTGTAGATAAATGCCAACCCTAAAAGCAATACGAAGGCTCTTTTTAAGTAATTCATAATTTGTTTATGGTTCAATGTCAAAAAATTCATCCCAAACCACTGTTTCCCCTGTTTTGGACGCCTGTTGGGCGGCCTCCAATATCTGCATTACCACCAAATTGTTTTCCAA
>JABDKZ010000456.1 GCA_013001935.1 Maribacter sp. | reverse complement strand
CCCTTGCTTTGGCACTTACTATTCCCGCTGTTACTGTTGAGGTTAGGTTGAAAGGGTTGCCAACCGCCAAAACCCACTCACCAACCCTGAGATTGTCCGAATCGCCAAAAGCCAAATAGGGTAATTGTTTTTTTGCATCAATCTTTAAAAGGGCAATATCAGAATTAGGGTCGGTACCGATTAATTCAGCCTCGTAGGTTTTATTGTTATTCAAAGTTACTTGTAACTGGGTAGCTCCTTTGATGACGTGGTTATTGGTTACAATATGCCCATCTGACGAAATAATAACCCCCGACCCTGTGCCAATCTGTGCTTTTTGGGTTCCTTCATATCCATAAAAGAATTCCATCAGACTAGTAGGTCCTCTACTAATAGTAACATTCTTAACGTGCACAACTGCATTTACCGTTGTTTCGGCAGCAGAGGTAAAGTCGACCTCATTGATTCCAGATCCTTTTGCCGATGCGGTAGACAAACTGGTCTCTATGATTGAAGTGGCATTGTCATCGGTGACAATAGCATAGTTTGTCTTTTCCAGAAACAGTTTATAGGCCCCTAAGGTTATGGCACCTGCAAAAATTGCAATTAGCAAGGAGCTTCCAATTTTCTTCATAAGTAAAAAGTATTTAATTTAATCATGTTAATCTCAAAGTAAAGCTATAATTTTTTGAGATTATTTATTTGCAGTTTAACTACTTTTTAACTGCTAAAAAAGCCTTAAAATTACCCTATCTTTGTTTTATAGAATATTATATGTTGCTTACATTTTATAAATATCAGGGAACCGGGAATGATTTTATCATGATCGATAATCGAACTAGTACTTTCCCAAAGGGGAACAAACCATTGGTTGCACAACTCTGCGACAGACGATTCGGGATAGGAGCTGACGGCCTTATCTTGCTTGAAGATGACGAAAAGGTAGATTTTAATATGGTATATTATAATTCAGATGGCAACCAAGGCTCAATGTGTGGCAATGGTGGGCGGTGTCTGGTTGCTTTCGCCAAGTTCTTGGGTATAATTGACAAAGAAACCTCATTTAATGCGGTTGATGGCCTACATTCTGCAATTATTGAGGATGATACGGTTGAGCTGAAGATGAATAATGTAAATGAAATTCATGCCAAACCCAATGCTTACTTTCTGGATACGGGTTCACCCCATCATGTACAAGTGGTTGAATCGCTCGAAAATATTGACGTTTACAAAGAGGGGGCTAAATTGCGTTACGGTCTTTATGGGGAGCGGGGAAGTAATATTAATTTCGTTGAACCCCTTGATACAGGCACTTTCGCTGTTAGAACCTATGAACGTGGCGTGGAAGATGAAACACTTTCCTGTGGTACGGGCGTTACCGCTGTGGCAATTGCAATGCACAAGGCTAATAGGGTTCAGGACGAGACTGTTGATATTGAGACCAAAGGAGGTAAATTGCAGGTCAAGTTTCTAAATGATAAAGTGAATGTATATAGCAACATACACCTCATAGGACCGGCCAAGCAGGTTTTTAAAGGAGAAATTGAATGCTAAAACTACAAGGAGAACATATTCACCTAAGGGCATTGGAACCGGAGGATTTGGATTTTCTCTATGAATTGGAGAATAATCCCGCTTTATGGGAGATTAGTGGTACCATGGCACCCTATTCCAAATATGTCTTAAAGAAGTATTTAGACAATGCCCATCGCGACATTTATGATGTAAAGCAATTGAGACTTTGTATTTGTAAAGGGGAAAAGGTGATAGGGCTCATAGATTTGTTTGATTTTGATCCGAAGAATAGAAGGGCAGGGGTAGGTATAGTCATCTTGACAGAGAAAGAAAGAAATCATGGCCTGGGTACAGAAGCTATTAAATTACTAATAGAATACAGTTTTACAACTTTAGGCCTGCGACAACTGTTTGCCAATGTTCTGGAGGATAATGCCGCTAGCTTGCACCTATTTAAAAAAATAGGTTTTGAGGAAATTGGCATAAAGAAAGACTGGATATTTTCAAACGAAAAATTTAAAAACGAAGTTTTATTACAAAAGATCAATACATAATGTACATAAGGAAAATATTGCTATTCATTGTTGTTCTGGGGCTTATCATAGGGGGTGTTTTTGCCTACACGGTTTATGATGCCATATTTTCACCCAATACTAAATTCAATACTGAAGAAGCTATTGTTTTTGTGCCTACAGACGCAAGTTTTGAAAATATAAAGGACTTATTAACCCCTTTATTAAAGGATACAGAATCATTTCTTCAAGTTGCGGACAGGAAAGGTTACTCCAAAAACATAAAAGGAGGGAAGTACGCCATACAAAAAGGAATGAATAATAATGACATAGTAAATTCGCTACGTAGTAAAAATATTCCGGTAAAAGTAGCTTTCAACAATCAAGAGACAATGGCCGATTTGGCAGGAAGAATCGCGTCGCAAATTGAACCTGACAGTTTAAGCCTTTTACAAATATTGGAAGACGAATCTTTTTATACTGCCAACGGATTTACCGATGCTACCAAAATAGCTATGTTTATACCCAACAGTTATGAGTTTTTCTGGAATACTTCCGCACAAAAATTCAGGGGTAGAATGTTAAGCGAATATAATCGCTTCTGGAATGAAGACCGACGTACTAAGGCCAAGGCCTTGGGGTTAACGCCTAATGAAGTGGTATCCCTGGCCTCAATAGTTCATAAAGAAACGGCTAAGGTCGATGAAAGACCACGCGTTGCTGGGGTTTATCTAAATAGAATCAGAAATAATATTAAACTGCAAGCTGATCCAACGGTGATTTATGCCTTAAAAAAGCATACTGGTAATTTTGACACGATAATTAAAAGGGTATTGTATAAGGACTTGGAATTGGATTCGCCCTACAATACCTATAAATATGTAGGCATACCGCCAGGCCCAATCACTATGCCCGATATTTCTGCGATAGAAGCGGTTTTGAACCCTGAAAAGCATGATTATTATTACTTTGTAGTTAACGTGGAGAACTTCGGATATCATAAATTTGCTAAGGACCTCGCTCAGCACAACCGAAATAAAGCGCAGTATATCCGATGGATAAACAGCCAAAATATCAACAGATAGACTACTAATCGGAATTTTTAAACGGCTTAGCTAAAATCAGCGATTTTTAACAAGGCCTTGAAAAACACATGTAATTGCTGCCATATCTTTGAAGTGTGAAATTTAAGCAAGCCATTTACTGGGTGTAAGTCTTATAAAAAATGGAGATATGAGAAGATGTATTATCTTTTTTTGTTCTCTTATCATGCTATTGATTTTTGCAAGTTTTGTTGATCTTACCTCTAACCAGGTAGTTCCGAGAACCTTAAAAGTCAATGAACCTACAGAAGTTTTGTTTCCCAAAGACGAAACTGTTGTTGTCCCAATCGAAGTGTCACCACCTTTTTTGGGTACTTACTTTAATGGTTTTAAAGAGGCTTTGGCCTTTAAAGAATCCTCCGGTAATTATTTTGTTACGAATACGCTGGGTTATCTGGGTAAATACCAATTTGGTGTTGGTACCTTAAAATTGGTAGGAATTTCGAATACTTCTAAATTTTTAAATGACCCCATTTTACAGGAGAAGGCCTTCGAAACTAATATCGCCCGTAATAAATGGATCATGCGACGTGATATTGAAAGGTTTGTGGGCAAAAGAATCAAAGGCGTGCAAATTACGGAATCTGGTATGTTGGCAGCTGCCCATTTAGCCGGTCCTGGAAATGTGATGAAGTATTTACGCTCTTATGGTCGGGTAAACACTAAAGATGCCTATGGGACATCAATTGATAAATACATAAAAAAGTTTTCGGGATATGATTTATCATTTGTTTCCGCAGAGCGAAACCCCAAAATTTAAGATTTTTTATACATATGAAAATGGTAGGCCCTGGCAATGATTGTCGGGGCTTATTTTATCCTTGTAAAATGAAAATAGCCGGTCTTTTATTAAGGTCTAAAGAAGTTTTTTTCCAATCCGATATTTTTTTGGTAGAAATAAACTCAGAACTTAAAGTGATATCGCAAGCTATACAGAGAAACGTATTTGCCGAAAGTGTGTTTACTAATTCAGCAAACAGTTTGTCGTTCCTATATGGAGTTTCAATGAAGATTTGTGTTTGATTAAGATCCCTTGACCTTCTTTCCAGGGATTTAATGGCTTTTTTTCTTTCGGATGCGTCAATAGGCAAGTAACCGTTAAATGCGAAATTTTGGCCATGTAAACCACTGGCCATCATTGCCAACAAGATTGATGATGGGCCCACTAGGGGTACCACCTTTATATTTTTTTCATGTGCGATTCCCACAACATCCGCCCCTGGGTCCGCAATACCTGGGCATCCTGCTTCTGATAGCACCCCTACATTAATTCCTTCAAGACAAGGTTGTAAGAAGGTAGGAATAACATCTGGTTCAGTGTATTTATTAAGAACTTCAATAAATAAGTTGGGTTGGGATTTTCGAGGACTTATCTTTTTAATAAAACGTCTCGCTGATTTTTCATTTTCAACAATATAGTAATCAATCTCCTCAATTACCCTTTTAATAGAAATGGGGAGCACCTCCAAGGGTTCATTTTCGCCTAAGGTTGTTGGTATTAAATAAAGTTTGCCTTTGGGAAATGTGTTTTCTGCCATGGCGCTATACTAATTTGCATTCAATTTATCGGCTATGCTATTGCAGGCCACATCTATTAAATGAAAAACATTTTCAAAGCCATCGTCATCATAGTAAGGGTCTGGGACTTCATTCAATCCGGAATCGACTTCATCAAGGATTAGTTTTACCTTTGCTTTCTCCTTATCATTCTGCGCCAAGGCTATAACGTTATCATAATTACTATAATCCATTACATATATGAAGTCAAATTCCTTGAAATCCTGTACGCTGAACTTTCTACAGCATTGCTGGGAAATATCAATATTATATTTTAAACCAACAGCAATACTTCTACTGTCCGGTTTGCTTCCAATATGATATCCTGCGGTACCTGCTGAGTCTACAATAACAGCATCACTATCGACCTTACTTTGCAATATACCCTCCGCCAATGGTGACCTGCAGATATTTCCAAGGCAAACCATTAAGACTTTAGTCGCCATCAATTATTTAGGAAAGTTTCTTTGTTAAATCCTCGATATACTTGCGAAATTGTTTATCGGTTTCCGCAAGGTTATCAACGGTTTTACAAGCATGTAAAACAGTTGCATGATCTCTTTTGCCAATTTGTGAACCAATACTGGCCAAAGAAGCTTTGGTGAATTTTTTTGCAAAGAACATAGCCAATTGTCTCGCCTGGACAATATGTCTTTTTCTGGTTTTTGATTGTAAGGTGGCAACATCCATTTCAAAGTAATCAGAAACCACTTTTTGAATGTAATCAATAGAAACTTCACGCTTCGTATTCTTAACAAATTTTTCAACTACCTGTTGCGCCAACTCTAAGGTAACCTCCTTTTTATTGAAAGAAGATTGTGCTATTAATGAAATAATTGCACCTTCCAATTCGCGAATGTTTGTCTTTATGTGTTTTGCCACATAATCTACTATATCATCGGGCATTTCAACGCCATCACGATAAAGTTTATTCTTTAGGATAGAAATACGGGTTTCATAATCAGGATGCTGCAATTCGGCCGACAATCCCCATTTAAACCTGGACAATAGTCTTTGCTCAATATCCTGCATATCAACAGGGGCCTTGTCTGAAGTTAAGATTACCTGTTTGCCATTTTGGTGTAAATGATTGAAAATATGGAAGAAAACATCCTGGGTACCACTTTTTCCAGAAAGGAATTGAACGTCATCGATTATTAATACATCTATCAATTGATAAAAATGTATAAAGTCGTTCCTCGTATTTTTCTTTACCGACTCGATATATTGTTGGGTAAATTTCTCTGCCGATATATATAATACGGTACGTTCGGGATATTTATCCTTGATTTCAACCCCGATGGCGTGTGCTAAATGCGTTTTACCTAAACCTACACCACCAAAAATCAATAAGGGATTAAACGATGTGCCGCCGGGTTTGTTGGCTACAGCCATTCCAGCAGAACGTGCTAGTCTGTTTGAATCACCTTCTAGGAAATTATCAAAATTATAATTCGGATTTAACTGGGATTCTATCTTTATATTTCGAATACCGGGAATAACGAACGGATTACGAAGTTCAGGGTTTTTTGATTTAATGGGAACATCCATTTCCTGCGGGCCCATATTACCCCTATTTGAACTGGGAATTTTCTCGGTGAAAGGTTCGCGATTGCCATAGGTATTTTCCATACGGATTATGTATACCAATTTGGCGGTCTCACCCAACTCTTTTGTAAGTGCAACTTTTAAAAGTTTAACGTAATGCTCCTCAAGCCATTCATAAAAGAATTTGCTGGGCACTTGAATACTTAAAGCATTTTCAGAAAGCTTAACAGGTTTAATAGGCTCGAACCATGTTTTGAATGCCTGCGGTTGGATATTATCTTGGATAAACGCCAAACAATTGTTCCAAACGGAATTTGCAGTTACACTCATTATAGAAAATTCTCTTATTTATTGGTTATTTTTAAGCACAATTAGCCTATGG
>JABDKZ010000444.1 GCA_013001935.1 Maribacter sp. | reverse complement strand
GTGGAATACTTTGCTCGGGCAGCAATTGCATGAAGGTGGATCGAATGCCGATTCCTGAAACAATCCTCTTTGCCTTTATAACTTCACCTGATTCCAGTCTTACACCGGTGGCTTTGTTGTTTGAAGCATCCCAGAGGATTTCTTGCACACCTGAATTTGTTCGAAGTAATCCGCCCTTGTTTTCGATAAAATTATTTAACGATTCAGCAATGGATGTTGCACCACCGGCCGGATACCAGGCCCCATACAGATAACTCCCTAGGGTTATCCAATGCTGATAAATCGAACTTTCACTCGGTAACCCACCAAAAGTTGCCCACGGTGCACAAATGGCGGCCTTGAGTTTTTCAGAGCATCCGATTCGCTCAAAATAGGCATCGGTCGATTGTTCGGGAATTTTCCGAAGCAATAACCTGAATAATGGTTTGACCAATTTCGCTATGAAAGTTGGCATTAACTTGGGCGCCCATACAAAATCAATTTTCTTTCTGAAACTGAGCAGATCATCAAAATATCGATCAATTGCGCTTTGTTCATCAGGGAAAAGCGATTTTAAGTGATTGCTGTACGCTTCAGGTGATGACGGGACATCGACCTGAAAATCGGGAAAACAATAATGATCGAACACGTGTGGCATCTTCTTCCACCGCAATTGGTTTCCGGTCAGGTACCTGATTCCATGAAAAAAAAGTTCTCCGGGTTCCATACAGCTTAAATAGTGGACCGCAACATCCCAATACCACGATTTTCGTTGAAAACTCTGGGTGTACCCACCTAACTGATCGTGTTTTTCCAAAACAACTATTTTCATTCCATTATCTGCTAATATAGCGGAGGTAGTGAGGCTACCTATGCCCGAACCGATAATGATGGCGTCATACATTTCTGAATGATGCTGATTTTTCATGATTTTCTCTTTTTGTCTTTCGCAGTTCACTTATTCCATTCCTAAATAGTGTAGAATGGCCGGCTAGCTACCGTGCCGCCGAATTGGCGTGATGGACATCTAGCCATTGCCAGCGGCTTGCTTCAATTTTATTTTCCAATTTTCTTTATTTATTTGATATGTCCAATCCGTTTCACTTTCTTTAATCAGATGTTTCAAATGGGACGAAACGATTCTTTCTCCTCCAATTTTTTGTACAGCTCTCTGAGAACGAAAGTTATCCTTTCCAATATAGAAAATTACGTAATCCATAAACTCAAAAGCGTAATTAATCATTAAATTCTTCATCGCCTTATTGTATTTACCGCCCCACTTATCTCTCGATAAAAATGACCATCCTATTTCAATGGCATTTTCTACATTGATTACCTTCTTAAATCTTGTGCTACCAATTACTTTGTTGTTGGATTTTTCAATAATGACAAAAGTTCCTTTTGAGTTAATGGATTCAATAAAAAAATTAGAATAAATCTCTTTTTTATATCTGTCTTTACATGGATGTTGCTCCCAAATTAACGGATCTCTTGCCACTTCATATAAAGCCTTATAATCGTCTTTACAAAGTGGCCTTGAAATTATTAAATCGTCCTCTAATATTGGTTGCATATTCATTATATCAGTTATGCTGTTTGTTCTTGTAATAATATTATTTCTATGATTTGCTTGCCACTAGCGTTTTGTGTATGGAGCGTAGTGGCGCTTAACCACAGTGATTTTATGAACTTTCTTAGGAGATGTATAGCACTTCATTTTTTGTATAAATACCACATTCCCCATAGACCGTAAATTATGATCAGAGATAATATTATTGGGTAAGAGATATATTTTTCAGGATTAAGCGATATCGATATCCTATCAATAAAGATTGCATATAAATGAACTATTGGCCAATATACAGAAATGGCCAAGGCACCGAACATTGAGTATTTTCCCCAACGTTTATTTTTAAATAACCCAATTATACCAATTAGGAGTAAGGGTATATATATTACGGTGTCAGCGAAACCAAATCCCTTTGCAAACGCAATACCGATTTTACCTATTTCGCTTTCAGATTCCTGCATTCCTATTGATACGGCGAGATCATAATTGAAAACGCCCAATGTTTGTCCGGCTAAAAAAAATACAATAAGAATTGATGCGATTGAAATTAAAATCCAGAAACTTCTGTCTCTATCCATATTCATATTAGCTGGTTCTTTCTAATAATGCATGAATGTCATCACCACCATGGAGTAAAAAATAGCTAGTATATAAATTCCAAGCGCCCATTTTGGAAGCTTGTTTGCTTTGCACAGCAGCAGGATAAAGTCTATTGGACCTGGTACCCATACTGCTACAAGGTCCATATTCAGAAAATTACCTGGCTATGGATAATATGTCTTACTACAACTCGTAATATTAGAATCCAGGATGATCCACTTTCTTGCCGGACCAATCCGTAAGATATTGCTTGCTTGCTGGATCCCAATATCTGGCTGTGAAGCTGTTGCAGCTTTCATTAAAGGTCAAAGTAAATTCTCCGGAAGCATTGTCTTGCCTATAGGTGCCTTTCAGTTCATTACATTCCAAGGTACCTTCAATTCGCCCACCACCATTGTAATCATATGTGCCCCATACCTGGTTTTGGCTGACCTGGAGATTCAATTCTCCAAAGTTGGAATCCCACGTACCCTCGATGTTGGCAGCTGTACAACATCCAAAATCGATTGCACACGCACAATTCTCTAATATTTCAAGATACAATACATCTCTTCTATAGGCTTCTATTTCTCCATAGAGTTCGTTGCTAGAGGTAGCAGTAAGCATTTTCTCTCGCAGCTCCCAAATTGGGTCACTCGAAACACATCCGATCATATTCGCACTATAAATGGCAAATTGAAGTTTTTCTGCTACGTAACTTGGTTTTGCATCTTCTAGCGCCGCATTTTCGGCTATTCCTACGAGAACACCTAATCCATAAATCTGAGCAGCACGCTCATTTTCCCTTGTTTGTTGAGCGAATACCAATAGCGGAATTGAAAGCGTCAACATTATTAGAAATATTCGTTTCATGATATTTTGTATTTGTGATTTAAAATGATTCAATCTGCGTAGTAAGTATTCAGTAAAGGTTGTTTAAGTAGGCTGCCAGGTGCGGCATCAGACATTTGGGAAGTCTTGATGTCTGAAGCTTTACCGTAAGCCAGACGCGATTGAATTTTCCGTACTGATATGTCGGTGAATACTCCAGCAATCCCTTTCTAACTTAGAAGAATAGCCATAACGTATTCACACCAAAAGGATTTGACCTTATAAAAATCCAGTATGAATAAGACAATTCCAATGCCTTGGGTCATTCCAATGATTGATGGTGGTCAATATGTGCAGAATATGAAGCCGCTGGGCTTGAAGAATACTTTATACAGGTATCAGGTATCAGGTATCAGGTGTGAGCCTATCCTAACCATCCGATACCAAAGTCATCCTGGTAAAACGTAAGTGCCTGTATGATGGACTCGAAATAAAATTTAACCATTTAGTTAATCCGCATTATCCCTTACTTTAAAATGCAACCTAGGCAATACTACCCTGTACTCCTTTTCCTCCTCCGCATCATACCAATAAACAATATATTCCACATGCGCATTTTGGAATTCATAGCCGCCTTTCTCAATTCGGGTATACTTTAATTCATTAAAGCGTTTTGAGAACAAAAGCATGTTCCCACCATTCGGAAGTGCCAGACCGAGTGCCAAGTTGTCTCCAAATTGTAATTCATCCTTGACAAGTGGGGCACCACTGGATAGCTTCTGGATGATCTTTTTAGCCCGCAAATACTTTTGTGAAC
>JABDKZ010000442.1 GCA_013001935.1 Maribacter sp. | reverse complement strand
TTCAACTACCTCACTATATAGATCGTCAAAAAATGGTGTGCTCTTATACAATTCCCTTAGCCAAAGACTATCGTATTTTGCTGCAAGTTCGACATCCTTTAAATCATAGGTTTTTTTATCCCCTTCAACTAAGACTGGTAAGGTATTATCTTTTATAGCGTTTGTAGCCTGCAAGAGCCCAGTCTCTTTAACTCCCTCCATATCCTTGGACAAGGTGTCTAATGGAATAGTATTGGCCTCGATTGGTTTTAAGCCATTCGTTGAAGCATCATTAATTTCTTGGGCAGTACTAGGAACTGCAAAAAATATGGCCAGTAGTATACTTTGGCAAGTGTATTTAAATGAAACCATAAGATATTCTTTAGTTACCGAGAACTAACGAAAATCGTATTTTTTTTTCAAAGAATAAAATATAAATACTTAAAGTATTGCTTTTAAACCGCAAGTCCCGTTAATCGATAACGCCTTTAACCTTCTAATATTGCAGCGATTCCGGGTAAGGTCTTACCCTCTAAACTCTCTAACATGGCGCCCCCTCCGGTTGAAACATAACTTACTTTGTCCTGGAAGCCGAATTGCTTTACCGCAGCCACAGAATCACCTCCGCCAACTAAAGAAAAAGCGCCGTCTTGGGTAGCCTGATCAATAAAATTACCAACGCTGATCGTTCCTTTGGCAAATTTATCCATCTCAAAAACACCAACCGGACCATTCCATAGAATCGTTTTACTTTCCAAAATAACCTCTTTGAATATTTCCAAGGTTTTTGGACCAGCGTCTAATCCTTGCCAGCCCGATGGAATTTTATCTACATCAACGATTTGGGTCTGAGCATCGTTGCTAAAATCATTAGCTGCTAAAACATCAACAGGAATATGTACTTGTACCCCTTTCTCTTTTGCCTTGGAAAGTATGCTTAAGGCAAGATCCATTTTGTCATCCTCACAAATTGAATCACCTACCTGACCTCCTTTGGCTTTGACAAAAGTATAGGTCATCCCGCCGCCGATGATAAGATGGTCTACCTTGTCTAATATATTCTCGATAATGGTAATTTTTGAGGACACTTTTGCACCCCCTAAAATTGCTAAAACCGGTTTCTCACCGGTACGCATAACTTTTTCAATAGATTTAATTTCTTTGGCCAATAAATACCCAAAGCATTTTTTGCCAGGAAAGAATTGGGCAACAATGGTCGTTGATGCATGCGCCCTATGGGCGGTGCCAAAGGCGTCATTTACATAAACATCCCCTGATTTGGATAGTTGCTCGGCAAAAGCAAGATCCCCTGATGTTTCTTCACTGTGAAAACGAAGATTTTCCAATAGTAAGACTTCTCCTTGCTGCAACCCGGCAACCGCCTTTTCGACCTCTTCACCAACACAATCGTCAACGAACTTTACTTGAACCCCTATGATCTCTGAAACTTTTGTACAAATATGTTTAAGGGACATATCTGCATTCCTTTGTCCTTTTGGTCGGCCCAAATGACTCATAAGTACTGCGCTACCACCATCTTCCAAAACTTTGATGATCGTAGGTTTAGCGGCCTCGATCCTATTTGTGTCGCTTACATTGAACTCCTCGTCTAACGGTACATTAAAATCAACGCGGATCAATGCTTTCTTATTTTCAAAATTAAAATCGTCGATAGTCATCATGGTGCTTGGCTTTAAATGAATGGCAAATGTAAAGATTTATGGGCTTCTGAAAAAAATTGGGCATCATAATTTCGCTATTGTTGGGCATTTAATTACTTATCCAAAAAAACTATCTTTGGCTTATGTTGTTCAACGATATTTTAGGGCTGTCACATATAAAAAAACACTTAGCCTCTAGTGCCGATGCAGGTCGCATTCCACATGCCCAATTGTTTGTTGGCCGGGAAGGTTCAGGTACTTTGGCAATGGCCTTGGCTTATGCCCAATATATTATCTGCGGCAACCAAAATGCGGAAAATAATGGTGAGCAGAATCAGGCTTGTAATATTAAATGTGACGCCTTATCACACCCCGATTTGCATTTCGCATTTCCCGTATCAAATTCATATAAAGTAAAAAGCCATGCGGTGAGCAACCATTATATGGAAGAATGGCGTCAATTCATAAAAGAACAACCTTATGGAAATCTTTTTGACTGGTACCGTTTAATTGGAATTGAAAAGAAACAAGGGCACATAGGGGTTGATGAAGCGCATGATATTGTCAAAAAACTTGCCTTGAAGTCTTATGAAGGTGGATACAAGGTTATGCTGATATGGATGGCCGAAAAAATGAACATGGCAGCGGCCAACAAACTTTTAAAGCTGATTGAGGAGCCCCCTGAAAAAACCGTTTTTCTTTTGATTGCCCAAAATGAGGAACAGATCATTCAGACGATCAAATCGCGGTGTCAAGTGCTGCATTTCCCGCCACTTGCCGAAGAGGCCATGGCAAAAGCATTGGAAAATAAAGGACTCGTTCGCGAAGAAGCCTTGCGATTGGCCCATGAGGCAAATGGTAATTTTAATAAGGCATTAGACCTAATGAACAACGATTCGGAAGATTTGGTCTTTGAAAAGTGGTTTGTTCAATGGGTGCGTAGTGCCTTTAAGGCCAAGGGAAATAAAGCCGCAATACATGAGCTAATACTTTGGGGCGAGGAAGTTGCAAAGACCGGTCGGGAGACCCAAAAGAATTTTTTACACTATTGCATTTCCATGATTCGGCAAGCCATGCTTATTAATTTCAATGTAAAAGAATTGGTATTTATGCGTATTCATATAGCCGGTTTTCAACTTGAAAAATTTGCTCCTTTTATTCACGAAAAAAATATTTTGAACATTGTTAACGAATTGGAAGATGCCATATACCATATTGAGCGTAATGGGAATTCGAAAATAATCCTAACCGATCTATCAATAAAACTGACTCGCTTATTGCATAAGAAAGAAAGTGGGTTCGTAAATTAATACTAAGCTAAAACAACCAAAATGGAACACCTCTTGAATAATGCAACTGTAATTCTGCTCTTATTGTTTTTAGTCATAACCTTTGTACAAAGCGGATTGGATAAGATTACGGATTGGAACGGAAACCTTTCTTGGCTTAAGGGACATTTTGCGCAAAGTCCCTTGAAAAATATAGTGCCTTTGTTACTGGGCATAATACTTATCATTGAGATGGTAAGTGGTCTACTATGTGCTATTGGTGTTTATCAATTTATAGTTGGGGGCGAAAGTAGCTTGGCTTCCTATGGGGCGGTATTGGCCTGTATTGCTTTATTGATGCTGCTTTTTGGTCAGCGCATGGCAAAAGATTACGACGGGGCAAGAACCATTGCCATTTACTTTATCCCTGCCATTTTTTTAGTCTTTTTGCTACATTCCTAAAACAAAAAACCCCGACTGTTAAGTCAGGGTTTTTACGTTTCATCAAGGACAAAAATTACTTTGTGTACTTATCATTTAAAATCTTCGTGATCTCACTGGTGAGGTCATTGGCTTCAGTGCCATATAATACGCTTCCGCCATCTCCCCCGCCTAAGATATAGGTGTATGCGTTAGATTTGCCAAAAGCTTTAATTTCTTTCTTCACTTTGTTTACGATGCTATCCATTTCGGTTTGCCCTTCCAATTGCAGCAATTGTTCTTCCTGTTGTAATTGTTGTCCCATAAATTGACCTTTTTGTTGAATGATAGCGTATTCTTCCTGGGCCTTTTTTTGCGACATTTTCTGCGCCTCCATTTGAAAAGCTTGGGCTTCAATTTGAAAAGCTTGTGAAATACTGTCTTTCTTTTTGTTAAAAGCCTCTAGTTTTGTTTTGTATTTGGCCTCTACATCAATCTTTTCCTGGAAGTCATCCATCAACTTCACGTTATCTACATACCCTATTTTTGCTTGTTGGCAAGATACCATCATTAATACCACGAACGCCAATCCTAATTTTTTCATTTTTATACGATTTAAATTTCCTTCTTGATATGGAATTATTTTTTGAATTGCGCAAAAATAGGAAAGGTTTTTAAAACTATCTCCTTTATTTCATTATTTATGATTGTACAAAACCATGACTGAAATGGCATTTGGGAGCAGTTTAACTGGTAAACCCAAATCAAAAAATTACGCTATAAGTAATTTCTATTATTTTAATCTTCTTGTATTGTTTTGGTCTATCGCTTTTTGTTCTCTAAAACGAATGGTAATCACTCTTTTTGCAAATAGAGGAGAACTATCAGGGATGGCCATAGAAAAGGCCGTAAAACGCTTTAAAATAGCTCTATTTCCTTTTTAAGATATAAATATGGGAAGAATACTCTTTGCTGCCCCAGGCCTTTACATTGGAAAGTAAGCCCAACATAAAAGCCCGTGCATAATTTTGACGACCAGTTTTATATTTTTCCGAAAGCATAGAAACATAAAAGGCATCAAAAATTAGGGGTTTTACTTTTATAACTTTCAAACCATACGGCGAAAATAATTTTTCGATGGCCGTTTTCGAAAAATGCCAAAGATGTCTGGGTACGTCGTAGGCCGCCCAATATTCTTTATAATGCTTTGCATCATGTGATTTAAAATTAGGAACGGCAATGACTAAAGTGCCTTTAGGATTTAATAGTTCAAGTAGTTTATTGATTTGATTATCAAGATCCGCTAAATGCTCCAAAACATGCCATAGTGTTATTACATCATAATTGCGAACAGGAAGGGCTCCTAAACTTGAATATAAATCAATGCCCTTTTCTTGAGCCCGTGTTCTAGCTTTATGATTGGGTTCTACCCCGGAAACATCCCATTGCCCCTTTTTTTCCGCCGCGAGAAGAAAATCGCCAGTACCAGCACCAACATCCAAAAGTGTTTTAGAATTCATGCTGTAGTTATTAATCAGCCTCACCTTTTTGGCAAGACTGTACTTTTTTACAGTTTGATACACTCTATCAAATAGGGAGGTATTGGCATCTGTATGTGAAATATAATCGTTGCTCTTGTAGTATGGGTCTAGAT